>DAOMAH010000285.1:0-2703 GCA_035426725.1 Acinetobacter sp. | reverse complement strand
GCCACCACGCCATTGACGTTTAAAACCCCCAAGAAGAGATCATAAACTTCATCTTTGTTGAGGGCTTTATTTGAAATCACCGTGACATTGCCACGTACACGCGGATCAACAGCAAAGTTTTTGCCTGTAATATCGGCAACTTCGTTAATAAATGCGGTTAAATCCGCATCACGCAAATTAATCTTCCATGTTTGCGCTTGTGCTTGCGTACAGATTGACGCAACCAAAGGTGCTGCTGCAAGAAGTGCCCAAAGGGGACGATGCTGATTCAAAAAAGCCATAACCTGCACTTATTCCTAACGTATATGGTGACGTGTGATCACTGTAAATTTTGTTGGATGGTCATCACTTGATCACCACGTTTTATTTCGATTTTGGCATGCCCTTCACGACGCACTTGTTCCAACAATTGTACTTCGCTTAATCCTTGCCCTACGGTTTGCCCATTGACCGATAGAATCCGATCACCTGCACGCAAACCTAACGTATTCTTTAAATTGGTCGGTGTTCGATCTGATATTTCATAGCCATCTGTTCCGCTTCCGCTCACACCCATGTTTTTCAAATACTGTTCACGATTATCCTGCATTTGTTGAATCGCTTGCCCCAACGCAGACTGTGTAGAATTTTGCGCAGGCGCTTGTGTTTGAGGTGCAACGGTATTATTACTGCTGCTTGAAACTGGCTCTATCGGTTGATACAAGCCTTTCTCTAAACCTTTAAATTTAACTTCACGTGTCGCACCATTACCTTGTCGCAATACCACATGATCCCAATAGACTTCCGCTAATTGATATGAGGTTGAACCAACCGTTTCACCCACACGATATCGCTCTCCGATATCATTTAATTTAATCACTGCAGAAGACAAATAGCTTGGAGATCCCAACAATACACCTTGTAAAGTCAAATCAAGATTATCTTGTGTTGTCGCAGCGACTTCATTGAACAATGCGAACGAACTGATATTCGGTACTTGCGCTTGTTGCGAACCCAATTCAACACGATCAAATTGCATTGGCTGCGGTGGCGCAACGATCCACCAGAATAATGATGCCAATTTCCAACACAACCATAAAATCAAGATTGCCAAAACCAGCGTACTTAATTGATCTAACTTCTGCCAGCGTAATTGTTGTATTTTTTGCAGTAGTGCATTCATTAGAAACCACCTTGCAACAAAGGTTGACGCGAACTTATCACATAAGTGTCAAGTCCTGCCTTGCCTTGGTAAGATGGAATATTTAACAACATTCGCTGCGTGAGTTGCACATCTAGCATAAAATTCGCATCTAAACTCAAATTTGCCATTTTTTGACTGCGCTGATCTCGCACATCTATTCTTAATTGCCCATTTTCATCTTTTATTTCAGCCATTAAGGATGGCATATTCATACGATCTTGGCGCTGACCGAATGTATAAGCTAATGCCCCACCACCCCAATGCAATTGCCCTTCCGCTGCGGCAAAACCTTTTTCTTTTTGGTAGTTAAATTGCACATCGTTCAGCTGAATTGCATTTGCTGGCCACTGCCAGTTAGCAAAATATTTTAAAGTTTCAGGTGAAATTTCACCTTGTAAATTTTTAACGGTAATTTTTTGCCCAACACCATAGCCCAACACGCCATTCAATTGAGTATTACCACTATGAATGTCTAAATTTGCGCCTAAACGAAATAGTAGTAAATCTAAAGGACGCGTTTTCCAGTGCACAGAACCGCGCAATTGACCACGTTGCCAATCGGCTTGTCCTTGCCAAATATTGCCGCTGACATTATGTAAAATTTGATTATTTTTCGAAAACTTCGCAATTAACCATGTTGCTGGAATTTGTAAAATAATAAAAATTAAAAATGCAAAAATGGCGAAAGCCCACCATCTCCACTGTTTGGTATTTTTCTTCATACCTTCCTTACCAACATGCAAAATCGTCCTTTCGAGAGTTTTATCTCCACTGTGACATTATGCATACTTTTCCAACATCGCCAATTCTCTGAGATAAAAAAACCAAGCTTTTTCAGCTTGGCTTTGTATGAGTATAGAAGCATTGTGTGACAAAACAATGATTCTGAGTGACTCACTTAGATGAGGAAGCTTTCCAGTTTCGCGCCTTTTTCTAATTCAGCGACCAACCAACGTGGTTGTTTACCACGACCTGTCCAAGTTTCCTCTGGATTATTTTTATTGCGATAGCGCGGCTCAACCACTTTGCGTGTGGTTTTTTTACGCTTTTGTTCGCCAAATGCCAATACTTCGTCTACGCTGAAACCAACAGCATCTGCAATAGACATAATTTGATTATAAGCATCTTCAATCGCTTGATCTTTTTTACTCGCAATTAACGTTTGCGCTTCTGCTTGTAAACGCTTTAAATCTTCAACAGATAAACTACTAATATCCGGTTTCATTGATATAACTCCCAAAATAAACAGAAAAATAACCCACGCAAAATAAAACAAAATTCAAAAACAAATCCATACTAATTTATAAACGACTCAATAATCAATATCAAAATGACCTAGAAAATCAAATCATGCGTCTAAATAGGATTATATTTACAATAATACATAAAATATTTTCGTATTGAACCGAGTAATTTTATATAAAAAATTATTTACCAAATAATAAATCTTTTATTTCATGCTTGAAGAACACTATATCAATGAGAACATTCTTAGCTTAAAAACTGCTTAAATTTAATAC
>DAOMAH010000284.1:0-2708 GCA_035426725.1 Acinetobacter sp. | reverse complement strand
TGTTTCGGAATATCAAACCTTATTGACAGATCAATACCAACAAGCTGCGCTCAATATGGTGCTGCAACAGAGTTTGAGTATCATCACGGGTGGGCCAGGAACAGGTAAAACCTATACCTTGGCGCGGATTATTGCGGCTTTGAATCAGAAAATTCCTGATATTCGAATTGCGATGGCAGCACCGACAGGTAAGGCGGCGCAACGTATGCAAGAAGCTTTACAGAACTCTTTTAATGATCCGAAACTCATCGAATCTGGATTGATTACTGAAGAGTTGCGGCATCAAAGTACACAAACTTTACATCGCTTATTAGGTTTAGGAAATCGACAAATTCCTCGTTTTCATCAGCATCAACCTTTGCCTTACGATGTAGTTGTAGTCGATGAAGCATCTATGTTGGATTTAAACTTGGCGACTTTATTGTTTGAGGCTGTTCCAGAGTCCTGTCGAATTATTCTACTCGGTGATGCCAATCAATTGGCGTCGGTTGATGTGGGCTCAGTCTTGGCAGATTTACAACAGGTTGAGTCTTTGGTCGAAAACCGAGTGCAATTGCAAAAAAGCCAACGGTTTAGCGAAGGGGCAAAAATTGGGCAACTTGCTACTTTTATTCAAAAGCAAAAAAATGAAATTGAAGCGAGTAACGTACTATCGCGGCTTGAAGAACAAATTGTAAAACCGTCAGAATTAAGCGCTGTCAAATTGTCGAATGACATGCCAGATATGATTCAACTCGAATATTTACCTGAAGATGTGCAACTTGAAATTGAAGCTTATCAACAAAAATTAATGCTGGGTTTCCAAGACTATCTACATGCCATACAACAGTATTTGCAAGCGAAAAACCATTCGGATGCCATTGCAAAAGTGATTCAATCTTTTGATACGTATCGTATTTTGACGGCAATCCGTCATGGGTCGCTTGGCATTGAAAAGCTCAATCAATACGCTGAGCAGTGGTTTAATCGTCAGTTGAAACAAACAGCGATGGGGGAATGGTACGTAGGTCGTCCAGTGATGATGACCTATAACGACTATCAACTGGGGATTTCTAACGGTGATATTGGAATTTGCTTAAAACATCGTAATCAACAGCCGCAACAGTTTGAAGTGTTTTTCCCAAGTTTAAATCAATGGATTACTGCCCATCGTTTACCGCGAAATATGCAAACAGCTTTTGTATTAACCATTCATAAATCGCAAGGTTCAGAATTTAGCCATACTGCCATTGTTTTAGATGCTTCAGCAGAAAAATTATTAAGTCAGGAATTAATTTACACCGCCGTGACGCGGGCTAAAAAAGTGGTCAGCATTTTAGCCGATCAAACATCGCTAAAACAGGCATTAACAATACGCACGATTCGACGCAGTAGTTTAGTTCAAAAAATCAATTTATTTAGATTGTAAACCTGTACTTCACAATCCATATTTTGTAAGAAATAGCTTACACGGATTCGAGATATTGACGCTAGAGACAAGTTTAACTTTCTGAGATCATAGCTTCACAAAGAGCCAAGCATGGAATGCGGGGCAAATCGCATAACAATGATAATAAAGTCACATGACAGCGAACTTACAGTGAAGTAAGTCATAAAAGAGGAAACTTACAGCCGCTAAGCCTTGTAGTTTTGGGAGAGACTACAGGGCTTTTTTATTTTTATAAATTCATTTTTCAAGATTATGTAATCTTGAATTTTATTTAGGTTATTTTCTTCAATTAAATCCAACTAAAATAGGCCGATTGAACGCTGTTTATGACTTCTTAAAGTCAATATTTCAACAGAATGCAATTTATTTGTCCGACAATAAATTTTAATTATTAAGTTATTTATTATACAGACCTGTACGCTTGAACTTACACAAAGAGAAGAAAAATGCTATTTGTCTTCACAATTGAACCTGACAGAATAGTCGGTATAGAGGCGCTATGCTCTAAGTGTAAGAGAAATAATAAAGAAAAGGATGTGTTAGCACATTCAGAGGGCTTATTAGAAATTGAAACTATAAAAATAATAATAAATTAAAACGATAATAATACAATCTACGCGCATGAGCCCAAGTCTAACTTGGGCTTTTTTGTGCGCGAAGGATGGTGGAAATTATACGAGGTTATTTTCAGACCGATCGGTTGCGAACAGTGAACGACGTTGGTTTTTTGGAATTCTCGGGCAGTTGGTCGAGATTTGATAAAGTGTTTTCGCAAGTGCTGGCAAGTGTGTCCCCACAACCGATTTACCTGTCGTTAATATAGACACACTAATGTCACGTTCTGGGTCTGCCCAACATAAAATATTAGAGAAACCTAAGTGACCAAAAGCTTGACCCGTCATTGGCCCAAATAAACCAACTGGATTACTGCCGAGCATAGGCCCTAGTGCATAACGCATTGGGGCGAGTAAGGTACGGTCGATACTCAAGCCCGACGTAGGCAAGGTAGAGCGGAAGACAGTTTTGGGGTTCATGATCTGTTTGCCTTGATATTCCCCACCACTCAAGAGCATTTCATAAAAGCGACCTGATTGTTCAGCACTGGTGTAAATATTCCCAGCAGGACAAATCGTGTCCATGAAGCGTGTGTCGTTGGTTACGTCAACTGCGAGTTGTAACCCACCACCTAACACACGGTTCAAATATTGGTCAGTCCCCAGTTTCGGGTGTAGTCCTGTTGCATAATTGAAAGCAACATCATCACGATACTCAGGTTTCA
>DAOMAH010000283.1:0-2711 GCA_035426725.1 Acinetobacter sp. | reverse complement strand
CTATTCAGGCAAATTTAACCAATGCGGCCCAAGTGGGAGCTGTGGTAAGTCAAAATGATCGGGATAATCGGCCTGAATAAAATATAAACCATCTGGCGGGGCATTCACGCCTGCCGCTTGACGATTTTTAGCTGCAAAAATGGTATCAATATGCGCAATGTCATATTCACCTTGTCCAATTTCAAGTAAGCAGCCCATGATATTCCGCACCATGTGATGTAAGAATCCGTCAGCTTGAATATCGAGTACTAAATAGCGACCGTGTTCAAATAAACGACAGTGTGTCACATGGCGTATAGGTTGGTTGGATTGACAGGACGCTGCACGGAAAGATTCAAAATTATGGGTGCCTTCGAACTTAGACGCCGCCTCAATCATTTTTTTTGCATCTAAAGGGGTATAAATGTGGGTCACTTGTTTATGGAGCAACGCAGGGCGAAATGGTGCGTTATACACCACATAGCGATAGCGACGTGACGTGGCTTTAAATCGAGCGTGAAATTTATCATCCATACTTTTGATCCATTGGATCGCAATATCTTTTGGTAACTGACTATTTGCTCCCATAATCCAACCACGTTCAGGGCGTATCGCAGTGCTGTCAAAATGCGCCACCATGTGAGTCGCGTGCACGCCTGCATCCGTACGTCCCGCACCATGTAAGCTAATGGTGTGATTAGCTACCTGACTTAGAACCTTTTCAATGGTTTCCTGCACACTTGCAACGCCTGCTTGTTGCGTCTGCCAACCTCGATATTGCGTGCCACAAAATTCAATACCGATTGCATAACGTTGCATATTTTCACCTCGAATTATCAAACGACCAATGTTCAAATCGCTGAGCATGGGTGGGATATTTTAAATACATTTGCAACGCTTTTGCATATAAATCGGCAGGGCTGTAGCAATCATTGATCAAAACTTTAGATGAATTGACCCAAGTACTGACTGCATAATGTTGATTCAACGCTCCAAATGGAACTTGGCTGCTAATAATCAGTAAACAATCCTTCTGATACAGTGCTTCAAACAGTTGCAAAAGGTCATCATTGATTGCGATATTTCCACTGCCAAAGCCCTGTAAAATCAGAAAATCAGGTGGATTGATCAAAATATTTTTTAGCTGCATGACGAGGTATTTTTGAGCAATCGGCTGTATGAATATATTCAATAGATTGAACTTCGACGCGCGTTCGAGATGTGAATTTTCAATGCTTAAATGTTGTGTATTGCTTTCAAATGGTGATGACGCTGCTAAGCCAGTAAAAGCGGCGAGTTCGATCGTATGAATTTTTAGTGCAGTTTGTGCATGAAAAACTTGATGGTGAAATGCGAGATATACACCCTTTGGTAATACAAGAACCTGCTCAAGTGCTAAAAATAAATTATCGAGTGCATCGCTAAATTCTCGATTGTTACTCCCCTCAATATTCAATAAAGGATATTGACTCCCCGTGAATATCACATGGCAGCAATGTCCTAAAATATGGGCGAGTGTGGCAGCGGCATAGGCCAAAGTATCCGTACCATGAATAATGATGAAATGTTCAAAGCCATCTAATTGTAAACTCTGGACTTGTTGTGCCAGTTTTAACCAGTCAGTTGCGGTGTAGGCACTACTGTCTTTAATCGGAGGTGCAGCAAAACATTCGACTTGTAAATGTGTCGGCATAACCTTGAGCAGAAAAGGCAGGAAATCTTGTTCGGGCATGGGCTGCAATGGTTCGCCAATACAACCAAATGTTCCGCCCATATAAATTAAGGCAATTTTTTTCATCATAAAAAAAGCAGTCTATTCAGACTGCTTATATTAAACTTACCGACTTTAGGAAGCTATTTTATTCAGTAATTTTTCCGAACGTTGCTGTTGTTCGGCATTCAATACCAATGCATTATTTTCCAATAAAACACGTGCAGCTTCAAAAGCTCCTAGTTCAATATATTGCTCTGCAAGATCTAAGTTTAGCTGGGCTTCATCTAACTGCTGTAAATCTGGGAAAGATTGAATCAGCGGATCATTCAGGTCTTGAGTGCTTGTTGATGCAGCAGGTTGTGACTCTGTTATTGTGGTCGTTTCAGGCTCAGCAAAATTCAATTCATTCTTTTCTTCAACTACTTCAGGTTGAGCTGGCGCAGTTTCAAGATTGAAATCTAAATTTGGTGTAATAGAGTCTAAATCAGTCGTGGTTTTGGCTTCAACAACTGATGGCGCAGTATCTGGTTCAGATAAATTGAAATCTAAATCAGATGTTGTTTTTTCAACTTCTGGTGTTTCTTCCACAGCCGCAGGTGGTGCAGTTGGTTCAAGATTAAACGAAAACTCTAATGGCGCTTGTGATTTGGATTCAGCTGACTCAACTGGCGCAGGGCTTGGTGCTTCAGGTTCTGTTTTTTCAAAAGAAAAATTAAAATCTAAAGGCTCAACCACTGGTGCGGTCTGCACAGGTTTAGCTTCTTCAGCAGAAGTCGAAAGTTCTGATTGAAGGTCATCAAATGATTGTGAAGTAGATGGTTGTACTAAGGCATCAAATTCAGAGCTATTGTCTTGCGCTGCTACGTTAGATTGAGATGTACGTTGCTGGCTAGGTGAATTAAATTCAATGGCATCGGGCTGCTTATTCTTTTCATAGTCACGGCGTTTCGCTTCAGCCGATTCCACAATATCATTTAATCTTAATGCATGAATATGTTTGATTACTTGATCAATCGCA
>DAOMAH010000282.1:0-2726 GCA_035426725.1 Acinetobacter sp. | reverse complement strand
TGCAGCCTGCTAGTCCTGCTATTGCAGCAGATTCGAATAATGCACTGGTGACACTCACATTTCCTGAGCCATGTATCAAAGAAACCACACCAACTTATGTTGAGTTCCATCCAACCGATACAGGCAATGTAATTAAATCAGGTACAGCCACTTGGGCACGGATCTATAACGGTGCAGGTGAAGTGGCAGCAGATTTAACTGTGGGTACAGATATATCGCTGGCGAATACTAATTTGGCTTTGGGTGGTGCGTTGTCAATCACATCAATAAAACTTAGACCATAGGTGAATAAAATGGCGGGTATCAGATTAGAATGGGCGCAGTTTGGTGATTTTGATAGCTTTGATGTAATTCGGTCTGATGCACCAATGGACATCAATGCGCTGCCAAGCCCGATTGCTACCAACTTGACTACCATGTACCACGTGGATACCACAGTGGTAGAGGGTGCTAGTTATTACTATCGTGTGGTGGCGTGGCGTGATGGTGTGAGTAAGGTGAGTAGCGAGATTAAAGTTGTGGTGCGGGCCAGCGATCCGTACTGGTCTAATGTTGTTAGCTTAATGCACTTTGACAATAACTTGATTGATGAAACTGGCAAAACATGGACAGCCAACGGCTCTGGCTTGAGTTTTGAGCCATCTAGCTCTGGGTTTGGCCAGCGGCTAATAAAGGCTGACAATACCAGTTCGTACATTGACAGCGGTATAACAGCAGACTTTGAGCATGATGACTTTACGATTGAGTTCAAGTGCTTTATTCCTGCAAGTAGTGCAAAACAGTATGTGTGGTTGGTCACAACAGACACTACTTTTGGCACAAGGGGCTGGCAAATCGTATACGGCTATATTGAAGCATCGTTTTTGTTTACATCATCCCGCGCTGGATCAGCGATATCATTACCTGCGCCACAACCTGCGGGTAGTGACTATCATGTCGCAGTTACAAGGCAGGGTGACACATTCAGACTATTTATAGATGGCGTCCTAATTGGTGAAGTCACATCACATACGACAATGAGCAGTGGCAACAACCTGTTCATTGGAGCGGCTGCGTCTAATGTTGCGACATATTGTGGCTTTGCACTTGACGAGCTACGTATCACACGCGGCACAGCGCGTTACACAGCAGACTTTGAGCCAGACAACAAACCATTTCCGAGTCATTAGCTATGGTAGATGCATTCGAGCATGAAAAGCCTTATTCAATCATAGCAAGATATCAAGAAACACCCACGCCTAGTGGGCTGGGTGCGCCTTATGATCTGCATGGGGTGTATGATGAAAATTATGCGGCAAACTCAATTGACTTTATTCTTGATACTGAGTTCAGCTTTGAAGTTGTCGCAGTCTTTGAAGAAAATACCGATGTCATCGGGCAGATTGATGCGGTTTTAGATACTAATTTCAGCTTTGAAGTTGCTTCTGTATTTGATATTAATTTCATTTTAGGACTTAATCATTTAAGTGTTTTTAGTTATCAAAAGGCTTTACCTGCATTACTTGATCAACATCTGAGATATAGCAAAGCAAGATTTAAGGCGCATAACAGCGCCTTTATTTTTGAGCGTGGTTTAAGTCTATCCAATGCTGTGACTGATAGCTTCGATAAGTCCCAGCAGCTACAGCGAGCAGTCCGTTCTGTCTTTGAAGAAACGACAAATCTTTCGAGTGACTATCAAGTCGTGTGGCAAGAGAACGATAAAAGATTCATTGCTCGCACGTTGGTTTTTGAAGAATCTGAAAAGTTACTGATCAATCGCCAAACCAATTGGCAGGAAATGATTAGAAAGCGTAAGAAAATTACGTTTAGTTATGAAGTCGCTGAAGTGTTTGAAAAACGTTTCATATTCAAGTACGACAAAGGCTTAGAACTGGTCACAACGGATTCAATCGCGTGGGACGTGGCAAAAGCAGTCTATTATCGCAAGTCATCTGTCGATCCAATTGTTCCGCAGCCACTACCTGAGTATGTGGGCAGTACAGACTTAAACTTTGTGTGTCTATGCCATGATATTGATTCGCATAATGTGGTTTTAAATTTTGGTGCTGATGAGTGCTTACCTAGCTTAGCGCCTGTTGACTGGTGGTATATCGTGAATGATTTAAAAGTAACTCGTTTAGACAACGGGCAGGAAATACAGGTCAACAACGGTGATTATCGTTGTGACCGTAGCTCATGGTGTTGGTCCTACAATCTCACTATTCCATTTTATGAGAAATCAAAACTTGACCCAGTGGGCGGTCAGCCAGTGGTTTTAAAAATCATGGTCAATGGTAATGAGCATCGAATGTTGCTTGAGAACATTTCACGCTCTAAACAGTTTGCAAAAGATGTTTATAAGCTTTCTGGTCGTAGTCCAACCGCGTTACTTGATGCGCCATATTCGCCTACACGCTCTTTTACTCAAGAGAATGAGCGTACATCGGTGCAATTGGTACAAGCTGAACTGGACCGTGTGAATAGTGACATTGTGTTGAATTGGGAGCTGATAGATGCGCTTGGTTGGATACTACCTATAAACAGCCTGAGCTATTCAAACCTTACACCGATTGCAGCAATTAAACTCATCGCAGATGCCGCAGGCGGCTTTGTATATAGCGAACCTGATAGCAATACTTTGACAATCAAGCCAAAGTACAAAAAGACATGGTGGGACCCGATTGCAATTAATGAATATGATCGGGTAATTCCTGAATCTGTGGTGACTGATTTATCGACTGATT
>DAOMAH010000281.1:0-2750 GCA_035426725.1 Acinetobacter sp. | reverse complement strand
ACGGTTTGTTTCGGCAAAGAGAGCGCTTGATTCACATACAAATTAATTAGTTTTTCTCGAGAACCAATTGAACGCTGGTAATAGCTTGAATTCAATAATAACGCTGCGCCGTAAGTCAGCGACCAGATATAAGATAAATAGTCACGAATAGACATATCATAGTCCATTGATTTTAAATATTTTTCAGTCATTTCACGTACAGACACAATTCGTTGCTGACGAATTTCATATAGCTCATCAAATAAATGCTTGAGCTTAGATTCCGTCATGGTGAGTTGTTCTTCAAGCTGATGCAATAAAATTGTGCGGCTCGGTGAAAGTAAGTGATGAAGCATATAGCGCGGTGCATAGTCTTTAATGTCAGTATTGTAATGGTCTGAAATTTTTAAAATTTCTTTTTCATTTTGAATAATCAATTGCAGCAATAATTCATTTTTACTACGGAAATGTTTGTATAAGGTTCCTTTCGCAATATCCAGTTCGGCAACCAATTCATCTAAGGTCATTTCTTGGTTATTTTCGAGTAATAACTTTTCAGCAACCTGCAAAATTTTTTCTTTGCGAATTAAGAACTGGGTCTGACGATCAGGATTCATGATGCTGAAAAGCTCCTCATAGTATTGCAAACAGTATCACATAATTTATTCATATAAACGCATGGTAAATAAAGCATTTTATCCACCAAAGTTTATTTGCAACGTTCAAGCCTGTTGTGGTTCCCAGTTCGAAATACCACGGAACAGTAAGCGCACTTGAGTCGCGGCATTATCTATAAACAAATTTTGCTGAGTCAATAAATGATCAATTGAATACTGTTTTGGTAAATTGATCCACGTCATCGCCCATGTAAACGACATATTGATCAAAATCGTCGATAACACCTGTAAATCTTTGGCATCTTTAATGTGTTTAAAATTCTGTAGCTTACACAAATCAATCGCTAAATCTTCGATCAAAAATTCAATTTCACGAGCAATGGCAATACGGACAATTTCCGAGCCACCCCAACGTTCTGCAATCAAAAATTGCCATTGACGTGGGCTATGGTTTACCGCTTGAACGAATAACTCAATACTGGTACGCGTTTTGGCATCACTATGTTTTAGGTAGCTTTGACCCAATTGGTGAATCAAACTTTTTAAATGCAAAGACACTTGATCGACCAGTTCTAGACCAAGCGTATCCATATCTTGAAAGTGACGATAAAACGCAGTCGGCACTAAGCCAACTTCGCGAGCGACTTCACGCAAACTAATACTACTAAATGAGCGTCCAGAAGTACTGAGATGGAGTGCTGCATCAAGTAAAGCCTGCCGACTCTGTTGTTTTCGTTCATCTCTGATTGACATGAAAAGTCCTATCTGAACCGTATAAAGGAAAGTCTAAATTGATGATATTACTTCCCATCCTCAGCTTAGTTTAACAAAAAAATTGCTTTTTTTTAGCCTTGTCTAGTACCTAATTCAGGCTATTTGTGTGGTGAATGGAATTCATTTTGCTGAAAATTCGGCTTGAAATGCTGAAGGCATCCTCTCGAAGAACTAATTTTTGAATGGTGGTGAAAAAATAATCAAGGTTATTTGAATTAATTAGTGAACAGGTGTTGACTCAAGTTGAAAATCGGATATAGTGAACACATGTACACAACACGAACAACTGTTCACTCAATATAAATAGCCAGATACAACTCGAGGAACGTATGAACGCAGCATTAGGTTATCAGCCACATTGGATCCGTGAAGATTTTGTTGATTTTATCTTGCAAACAATTAAGCCAAATTTGGCATGGAAACGTATTGTTGCTGAAGTGACTGCGACAAAATCGCTTTGTACAGATATGGTTTTACTCACGTTGAACCCCAACCATAACTTTGATTTGAATCAAGTTAAGGCAGGGCAAAGTGTACTGCTGAGCTTGAAAATTGAGGGCGTGTACCAGCAGCGTAGTTATTCAATTGTAAATGTAACTGCAAAAGGCGAAATCCAACTCGGCGTAAAAGTTCAGGGTGTGGTTTCGAATGCAGTGCAACAATTGCGTATTGGCGATCATGTAGAAATTTCTCAGCCGCAAGGTGAGTTCGTTTTACATCGAGGTCAACAAGCTGCACTTATGATGGCTTCTGGTTCAGGCATTACCGCAATTTATTCATTGTTAAAACAGGCGATTGAACAAAACCTCAATGAAATACATGTGCTGTATTTTAACCGTGCGGAAGTGTTCCATCAGGAAATACTGGCTTTAGCAGAACAGCATCCACAATTGAAATATCATTTCTTTAATACATCTGTACAAAAGCAGCATTTAGATACGGCTTTGCTCGAGAAGTTGGTTCCGAATTTTAAACAACTGCAAAGCTATGCGTGCGGTCACCATAGCATGATGCGTCAAGCGCAACAGATTTTTGCACAACATGATGTGGCAGAGAATTTTCATCAAGAATTTTTCCAACCGATTCAAGCTGAGCAGTCCAACCAAGCACAACCAATTAACTTTCGCCGTGCGCAAAAAAGCTTTATTGCAACCTCCACACTATTAAACAGTGCGGAAGCAGCAGGGTTACGTCCACAACATGGCTGTCGTATGGGTGTGTGTAACCGTTGTAGCTGCACCAAAATCAGTGGCGTGACGCAGAACATTCTTACAGGCGAAATTGATGATCAACCGAATCGCCCAATCAAATTATGTGTGAGTCAAGCATTGAGCCCAGTCGAAATCGACCTGTGCGCTTGCGACAGGTGGATAAAGCGTG
>DAOMAH010000280.1:0-2757 GCA_035426725.1 Acinetobacter sp. | reverse complement strand
GACATATCGCGATTAAATTGCTCAAAGCATGGGGCTGTGAAATTACCGCATTTAGCTCGAATCCAGATAAAACCGATGAACTGAAAGCCATGGGCGCAGATCACGTGGTGAATAGTCGTGATGCTCAAGCCATCAAAGCGCAACGCGGAAAATTCGATTTATTGCTCAGCACCGTGAATGTCACGCTGAATTGGCAAGCCTATTTAAATACCCTCGCACCTGAAGGAACTTTGCATTTTTTAGGTCTAACCTTAGAACCAATCCCTGTTGCGGTGGGTTCACTCATTGATGGTGCAAAATCTATCACAGGCTCTCCAACAGGTTCGCCTTTAGCCTTACGCCAATTGTTAAAGTTTGCTGCACGCAAACAACTCGCACCACAAATTGAACTCTATCCAATGTCACACATAAATGAAGCGATTGAGCGACTACATTCAGGTCAGGCACGTTATCGAATTGTGCTCAAAGCCAACTTTGACCAACCCTCTACTTTCTAAATTGAACAATTATTGGCACACTGAAAAACCTTGGCTGAGTTGTTCAGCCAAGAAATCAATCAATAAACGCACCCGTTTAGGCAAGTGCTCTTGTTGATAATAAACGGCATGAATACTTTGCTGATGATGTTCGATCCGGTCTTCGAACAAAGCGATTAATCGACCTTGTTGTAAATCTTGCCAAATCATAAATTCAGATAAACATGCAACGCCATGTCCTCGAAGTACGAGTTGTCGAACCGTTTCACCATTGGAGGCGTTAATAGCAGGCTGTGCAATAAAATAATTTTCGCCAATTTTGAGTGGCCAAGTATTTAAATGTGTCGGTTTGGTAAAGCCGATTAAGGCGTGTTGCCCCAGTGTGTTCACTTGAATGGGTTCAGACAGAGCGGCTAAATAGCTGGGGCTCGCAACAAGATATAAACGACTTTTACACACCAATTTGGCATGTAGGCTCGAATCATTTAACTCGCCAAAACGAAAAGCCACATCCGCTTTATGCTGTAATAAATCAATCACCTGATCATTATTGCTCAATTCAATTTCAATATTTGGATACCGCTGCCGAAATAAATACATCAACGGTGCAATCACATGCAAAATAAACGGCGTTGCCGAATCAATTCGAATCAATCCAGAAGTATCCTGATCGGACTTTTGCAAGGCCTCTTCTGCCGCGTTCAACTCATTTAGAATTTTTCGCGCATGATTGAGAAATTGCTGCCCTTCTTGAGTCAATTTTAGTTTTCGCGTGGTGCGCTCTAATAACGTCACGCCCAGCTTGTTCTCTAAACGACTGAGTGAACGACTTAAACCCGAAGCAGTCTGCGCAAGTTTTTCTGCCGCAGCATTGAAAGAACCCGTATCTACAATCGTGATAAAGGCGAGTAATTCTTCAAAGGTTGATTTCATTGGATTGTCAATTATTGATTTTTAATCAATTATATTCTGCTTATTTAGTTATTTTTACGCAACAATAATTTCTGCAAAATTGCACCTATCCGATGTTTAGCTGCTTTAAGCTTTTCACAATTAGGTGAAGAATATGCGTATTAATTTTCCTTTACTTGCCTTAGCCATTGGCGCTTTTGCGATTGGCACCACCGAGTTCTCCCCCATGGGTTTATTACCCAATATTGCCCATGATCTTGGTGTTTCAATTCCTAGCGCAGGTATGCTAGTCACAGGCTATGCGCTCGGGGTGATGTTAGGCGCGCCAATCATGACCTTATGGTTCGGTGGTTTTGCACGGCGTAATGCCCTTATTTTACCGATGGCGATTTTTACCTTAGGCAATCTGATTACTGCATTTGCACCCGACTATATGAGTTTAATGGTCGCTCGTTTAATCACTAGTTTGAACCATGGTGCATTTTTCGGCATCGGTTCCGTGGTGGCTGCCACGGGGGTTCCTGCAAATAAACAAGCCAGTGCTGTGGCGACCATGTTTATGGGACTGACCATTGCCAATATCGGTGGCGTACCTTTGGCAACGTGGGTCGGACAAAATATCGGTTGGCGCATGTCTTTTCTGGCGATCTCAGCACTCGGTGTCATGACCATGTTGGCTCTTTGGAAAGCACTGCCTGCGGGCTATATCGCACAAAAGCCCAATGTACGCGCTGAGCTTAAAGTTCTTGTGCGACTCCCTGTGATTTTAGCACTGCTGACTACGGTACTGGGTTCCGCCGCCATGTTTACACTCTACACCTACATTGCACCAAGTTTGGTTGAGTTCACTCATGCGTCACCGAGCTTTATCACCCTGATGCTGGTCTTGATCGGGATTGGGTTTTCGATTGGTAACCATCTCGGTGGGAAATTTGCGGATATTTCGATTGATAAAACCTTGATCGGATCTCTAGTCTTGGTGATTATGATGATGTTGAGTTTTCCAATGCTTGCACAATCACAGATCGGTGCAGCCATCGCTTTAGTAATTTGGGGTGCTGCCACATTTGCACTGGTTGCGCCACTGCAAATGCGTGTGATGTCTGTTGCACATGAGGCTTCTAGTTTGGCATCTTCAGTCAATATCGGCGCATTTAACTTAGGCAATGCACTTGGTGCTGTTGCAGGCGCTGGCGTGCTAAGCCTAGGCTGGAGTTATAGTGCGGTATCGAGCATCGGGGCAGTGTTGGCAGCTTTAGGTCTATTTTTAGTGCTGATTCAGATTCAATTATCACGCAAATCCGCTTTACTCTACCCCGCATCACCACAAGCCTAGCCCAAAAAAGCCTGATTCATCATCAGGCTTTTT
>DAOMAH010000279.1:0-2779 GCA_035426725.1 Acinetobacter sp. | reverse complement strand
AGAGAATACCGAAGTGGTTGCGTACCTAAAAAGTCTTTAAATTAAGTACAGAAACGATAGATAAAAAGAAGCCCCATCATCCTGACGGGGCTTCTTGATATTCAGTTTCTTGTCGTTTATTTCCTATTAACGACCACGTCCTGTGTGTTTTATTCTTTTCAATGAGACATCCTGTCTCTGTATGATTGGCATTGTAGGGTGAAAACTACTTTCAGCCTATTGGTCAATCATTACGATAGCTGTAAGCCGAAGCGTGCAGCAAGCCAATATCGTTCGAGTATTCAATAAAAAACGGAATCTAATGATTCCGTTTCAAAATTCATATGCGTTTAGAAATGTACATCGACACCGACATAAGGACCTTTAAAGTTAAATTTAAGATCATTTTTGACATTATTGCTTTCGTAATCATCTAATTCAATATTTAAGACACGATAGCCTGCTTTCAAGCCAACATCGATCATCAAATTATCAATAAAGTTGTATTGTAACTCTGCTTGAGCATCGGTAATTTTAGCATCGTTAAAGTTGCTATATAACAATTCAGCTTTGGCACTTAAACCTGTGAATGGCAGCTTTACACCAGCAGAGCCGTAAATTACTGGAACCGTTTGATCGATATCCGTTTTGCTTAAACCCAGAGTTTTTACATCACCATTGAGATTGGTTGCGCCTAGACCGATATCTGCATCGACAATATTGTCTAAAATTTCATAATATAAGATGAAATCGGCATGGTCGATGTCCAAGTCATAAACAGGTTGTCCCGCGACTTCATTTTCAGTTTGTGTTTTTAAATTCACGTAGCGAATTTTTGCATTTGGAATTAATGGAACTGGATGTTCAATCGCCACAGAAATCTGCGCTGCACCTTTGCGGTCAAGGTCTTGGTCATCGAGCGAGGTCTGCGCTGCCATATTGGCTTGACCGTCATAGCTCCAGAAGCTTGCATCTGCTTTAACACCAACTACATCGGCTTGTGCAACACCACAAAGGCTTATTCCTAAAGCAAGCATGGATATTTTTAATATTTTCATGGTATGACTCTAATCCTGATCAAACAAAGTAACGAATTGTTGTGAATTCATCTGCGAATGGGCGAATCATATAGTGATCTTTAAAAATATGCAGTAGTCTAAATTTATATTTTTGCAAAGAGTATTGGCGATGGCGGAGCTAAAAAAATTGATTGATTATCCTTTATATGTCGCAGGTAAAGCGGTCACGACAGGTCAATGGTTAGACGTTTCTGATAAATATCAACATAGCGTATATGCCCGTGTGGCTTTGGCCGATGAGAAAGTGTTAGAGAAAGCGATTGCCGCATCGGTTAAAGCAGAAGCAGAAATGGCAGCACTCAAACCATTCCAAAAACAAAAAATTTTGCTGCATTGTGTAAAACGGTTTAATGAATTACATGATGAACTGACTGAAATTCTCATTGCTGAAGGCGGTAAGCCACGTGGTGCAGCCAGTGCCGAAGTAGAACGTTTGATTAATACTTTTCAGTTGGCAGCCGATGCCGTGACGCAGATTGAGGAGGGCAGTGTATTACCTTTAGCGGTCACGCCTGCCGCCGCACGCTTTCGTGGCATGGTGAAACATGTGCCGATTGGTGCTGTATCACTGATTAGCCCCTTTAATTTTCCTTTGAATTTAGTGGCGCATAAAATTGCACCCGCTATTGCTGCTGGTTGTCCTTTTGTGTTGAAACCTGCCAGTTTGACACCTATTAGTGCGTTAAAAATTGCCCAAGTTTTAGCTGAAACAGATTTACCTAAAGGGGCGTGGTCAGTATTGCCATGTGAGCGTCAAGCTGCCGATATTTTAGTGACCGATGATCGTTTTAAAATGTTGAGTTTTACTGGTTCTGACCAAGTTGGTTGGGACATGAAAGCACGTGCAGGTCGGAAAAAAGTCACTTTAGAACTCGGTGGTAATGCTGCGGTTTTAATTGAAGCCGATGCGGTGATTGATGATGCTTTAATTGATCGTTTAATTGCAGCGGCTTATGGTCATGCGGGTCAAGTGTGTATCAGCGTACAGCGGATTTTGATTCATGCAGACATTTATGCCGATGTGAAAAAGAAACTCATCGCAAAATTGAAAAAAATTAAGGCTAATGATCCTGCGCTTGATACCACTTTGGTAGGCCCAATGATTAAAGAGGCGGAAGCCATTCGCCTGAAAAAATGGTTGGATAAAGCCGAGAAAAAAGGCACTAAAATATTAATTGGCGGAAGGTTAAACGGGGTGATGTTTGAACCCACTTTACTGGAAAATGTCGATGCCAAACTGGAAATTTATAAAGATGAAGCCTTTGGCCCGATTGCCATTTTAGAAAAATATCAAGATTTTGAACAAGGTATTGCGAAGATTAATCAAAGCCGTTTTGGTTTACAGGCAGGCGTGTATACGCAAAACCTGAATAAAATGTTGTATGCATGGGATCATTTGCATGTTGGTGGCGTGATTATTAATGATGTGCCGACGTTTCGTGTCGACAACATGCCCTATGGCGGTGTTAAAGATTCGGGCTTAGGGCGGGAAGGCATTCATTCGGCAATCCGTGATATGCAAGAACAACGCTTATTGGCAATTAAGCAATAACACGTTATTTGATGGATTTAATTTCTAGGAACATGGCTGTATCAAATTCATTAAATTGACCATTCGGTCAAACATGTAGGTGTTTGAAAAACAGTTATTTGTTCGGTCTATGCAAATAGACAGAAATAATAATGACTGTCATAGAGAACAAAAAAGGGTAGGATTCAAT
>DAOMAH010000278.1:0-2802 GCA_035426725.1 Acinetobacter sp. | reverse complement strand
AATTGAGCAAAGCCATACATTATTGTTAGATCATCAAAATCGCAAAATTTTAGGCTGTATCGTAGTACTGACGGCAACGGCTCAACAACGATTAATCAATATCGGCAAGGCGGCTTTTGTCAAACAGCTCAAACAACAACTTCAGTTGCAACTTGAGACCCTTGCCATTCCACGTCAATGGCGGTTTTTAAGCCAAATTCCACAAAATGCACAATCCAAACGCGATAAGAATTATTTAAAGGCTTTATTTTCAGCGATGTTACAACCGGTCGTATTGTCCCAGTGGCAAGAACAAGAGAGCCAATATTTCAGTTTGGAATTTCCGCCTGAACTTGAATGTTTTAAAGGACATTTTCCTAATCAACCTATTTATCCAGGCGTTGGGCAAATTAGCTTTATTCAGCAATATGCAAAAAATATATGGGCAGATTTATTGTGGTGTCAGGGTTTTGAACAATTGAAGTTTCAAAACCTCATACGTTCTTATATGGTTGTGCAATTAAAATTAAGCCGTAAACAGCATAAAATCAGTTTTGAAATGACATCCGATCAACAAATTTTGGCTTCGGGTCGTTTATTATTTGCGGTGCAAGATACGCAGGAGTTAGGGCATGTCGAAATATAGTATTGTAATTCCTGTTTATAATCATCCGCATTATCTGGCTGATTTGGTTCAACATTTGGAACAGTTTCAGTTTCCCATTATTTTAGTGAATGATGGCAGTCATGCTGAATGTACGGCAATTTTACGAAAGCTCGACCAGCAGTTTGATCAAGTGTCTTTAATCGAACATGTTGAAAATAAAGGCAAAGGGCAAGCGGTGATTACAGGGTTGCGCTATGCCGCGCATATCGGGATGACCCATGCTTTACAATTGGATGCCGATGGGCAACACCATTGGGATGATGTGGCGAAATTTTTCCAATTATCGCAACAACAGCCTGAAGCCATGGTGATTGGTCAGCCAATATTTGATGCGTCTGTACCGAAAAAACGCTTATATGGTCGTTATATAACGCATTTTTGGGTGTGGGTGAATAGCCTGTCTTTTGACATTAAAGACAGCATGTGTGGCTTTCGCATCTATCCTTTAGATACAACCATTGCGGTCTTAAATAAAGCTAAATTTCAGCCGCGTATGGGCTTTGATAGTGAAATTCTGGTTCGGTTAAAATGGGAAGATGTGCCCTTTATTAATATTCCGACACCTGTGATTTATCCTGAACATGGGATATCGCATTTCGATGCATGGCGTGACAATATTGGTATAAGCAAGGCACATGCGACTTTATTTATTGGGATGCTAAAACGATTGCCTCAATTATTACTGCGTAAATTTAAGGCCGACTGATGAGCAGTCCGCAGCAACTTCCTCACAATACTTGGCACGATCTTAAAGAGCGTGGCGGAATGTTGCCTTTAATGTTGATGCTTGGTTTTTATCGATGTGGTGGGCGTTGGCTCTGTCGTGTCGTGCTGTATTTTATTATCATGTGGTACTGGCTTTTTGCTGTTACTGCACGTCAGGCATCATTGCATTATTTACAACGC
The DNA here is from genome assembly GCA_035426725.1 of Acinetobacter sp. GTDB lineage: Bacteria > Pseudomonadota > Gammaproteobacteria > Pseudomonadales > Moraxellaceae > Acinetobacter. Next base: position 1,250 of record DAOMAH010000278.1, on the reverse strand, counting down.
TTACACCAGTTTGCAGGCGCACAATCACCATTTTCAGCCATGCCTACGTGGGCAAATAGCTATGCGCATTTCATGCAGTTCGGGGAGTGTATTCTCGACAAAATTGAAGGATGGTTGGGACATATTCCTGAGCAAAATTTGCAATTATTTGGACATGAAAATTTCCAACAGCACTATCAAAAAGGTGCAATTATTGTGGTGTCGCATTTTGGCAATATCGAATTATTACGTGCCTTAAAATCTGAACACCCACAAAAAATTAATGTGTTGGTCTATCAAAAACACGCCTCGCAATTTAATCAATTCCTCAAAAAAATTAATTCAAAATCAGAAGTAAACCTAATTTCTGTGGATGAATTAGGCATCGAAACGGCAATGCTTTTACAAGAAAAATTAGCGCAAGGCGAATGGGTGATTCTCGCGGCAGATCGAGTTCCTGTGCAGTCCAATCGTGTGCAAACGGTGCAATTTTTGGGTGAGCCTGCCGATTTACCTCAAGGGGCATGGATTCTAGCGAGTTTGCTGAAAGTGCCAGTTTTAGCGGTGTTTTGTTATCGTGCGGAGCAAAAGTTCCAAGTTCATATTCATCATATTGCCGATCAAATAGACCTTCCTCGGAAAACTCGTTTAAGCAGTATGCAACAGATCACACAGCATTACGTCGCCTTATTAGAACAGCATTGTTGCCGTGCGCCGTATCAGTGGTTTAATTTTTATCAGTTTTGGACAAAATAACGTGAATGCAAGTCAAATTGGATCAATGATCAAACCTATCCTCGTTGTAGGAGAGCAATCACTGAGCATTGAAGATGTGGTGGCAGTCGCTCGCCAAGAGTGTCAAGTCGCATTGTCTGAAACGCCGTCTTGGCGTGAATTGATTCAACGTGGTGCAGACTTTTTAGATCAACTGTTGCTCGATGAAGGCGTGATTTATGGTGTGACCACGGGCTATGGTGATTCATGTCTGGTTGAAATACCAATGCATCAAGTGCATGAGCTCCCGTTGCACTTATCTCGTTTTCACGGTTGCGGTTTAGGTGAAAATCTTGATTTGATCACTGCGCGTGCTGTGGTGATTACGCGGTTATGTTCTTTGGCACGTGGCTACTCAGGTGTGTCGTTGAGCTTGTTGGAACGTCTGGTTTGGATGCTGAATGAAAATGTAATTCCTGTGATTCCATCGGAAGGTTCTGTCGGTGCAAGCGGTGATCTTACGCCGTTGTCTTATATCGCAGGGGCGTTGGTTGGTG
>DAOMAH010000277.1:0-2806 GCA_035426725.1 Acinetobacter sp. | reverse complement strand
TTCCAATTTAATGGCTAAGGCATGTAGATCAATTTCTAAATCATCACGCTGCATGGCATCTTCTTCTAGCTGTACATCCAACTGTTTCAGTTGATCTTTCAATTGCTGCTGTTGAATGACAAAAGCCTGCGCAGTACTTTGCAATTTGGCAACTTGTACTTCGAGTTGTTGTAGCTGTTTTTGTTTTTGTTTTAGCTCATGTTGTTGCTGTTGCAGACTTTGCTGCTGTTGTTGCACGTCTTGCTGTTGTGTTGAAAGTTGATGTTCCCAATCCAGCAAATGCGGTTGTTTCTCTGCAAGTTGTTGTTCAATTTCCTCTATACGGACTTGATGACTAAGCAGTCCCTGCGCACTTTGACTGTCTTCATCATAAAGTAGACCAATGACCCAATCTGCACCGACATGATAACCATCTAACGTTAGAATTGACTGTTCAGGATTTAGATCAGGTTGATGTTCCAATGCAGTGGCTAAATCCTCAACCACTGCAACATTTGCCCATAATGAAGATTGCGGAGATTCGATCCAATCAGATAGATATTTTAAATCTCCCCTAACCCCTCTTTGAAAAAGAGGGGAACTCCTCCCTTTATCAAAGGGAGGTTGGGAGGGATTTCTTAACTGTCTCGCCACACCTTCCTGAAATGGCTGTTCACCTTCCAATAACTGCGCTTGCAACCATTTCGCGAGGAATTCCTCAATCACAGTGGCATGTGCTTTTCCTTGTGTGGTTAAACGCAAACTTTGCATCAATCGAACTGAATTTTGAGTAGTTTTTGGACTTTGCTTTGCCACTAATTGATTCAAATTCTTTTGTTCAGCCAGTAAAACTTGAATCTCAGTTTTCAAGCTCAGTACATCCGTCTTTTGCAACTGTTGCTGATCTTGTTTTATTTGCAGCGAAGATTGTAATTCTTCAGTCGCAATTTCTAAGTCAACAATCTCTTGTTGAAGATGTTGCTGCAATTGTTCTAATTGAGCTTGTTCATCATCCTGTACTTGGGCATGGATTTGACCACTTTGACTTTGCAAAGTTTGCTTCTGCTGCTCTATTCGTTGCACATTTTTAGTCAGCTGCTCAATTTGCATCGACATTTGCAATTTTTGTTGCTGCTGTTTATCTACTTGAACTTTGAGTTGCTCAAACTGTTGTTGCGCTTGCTTTTGCTGTGCCTGAACATCACTTAAATTTTGCTCGGCAGATTGAGTATTCTGTTCTAAATCAATTAAAACCTGATTTTGCTCATCAAACTCGGCGGATAAAGTCTCAACTTGTAATTCGGACAATTGCAAACGTTCTTTGGTCTGCGCCTTTTGCTGTTCAAATTGAATGAGGCTGCTACTATTTTGCTGAAATAATGCCTGCTTTTGCTCCAGCGTCATTTTGAGTTCAGCAAGTTTCTTTTCTGCCTGTTGCCATTCAAGTTGCAATGGTGAAGATTGTTGAATTAAACGTTGGAATAATGCACTGGTCGCTTCTAAATCGTGTTCAATACTCTGTGATTCTGAACGAACCAACTTAAAACTTTCGCCCAGTGCCGTCATTTGCACGGTATATTCTTGCTGTAACTTCTGACTTTGATTGGCTTGAAAAGAAAGAATCTCGATTTTAACCGTCCGAATCTGCGCTTCTAGGTTTTTGTATTGAATTGCAGCTTCAGACTGACGCTTTAAGGTTCGAAGCTGAGATTTCAATTCAACGGCTATATCGTCTAAGCGCGCTAAATTCTGCTCAGTATGTTCTAAGTGCTGTAAGGTTTCACGACGACGTGCCTGATAACGAGAAACGCCAGCGGCTTCTTCAATAAAGACGCGCATTTCTTCAGGCTTGGCATCGACCAAACGGTTGATCATGCCCTGCTCGATCACTGCATAAGAACGTGGCCCTAAACCTGTGCCCAAGAAAATATCGGTAATATCACGGCGGCGGCAACGTGTGCCATTTAGAAAATATTCAGACTTGCCTTCACGAGTGACTTGGCGACGAACCGCCAACTCATTATAGGCGTTGTATGCACCACCTAATTTGCCGTAGGTATTATCAAAGCGTAGCTCTACACTGGCAACGCCAACAGGTTTACGCTTGGTCGTCCCTGTGAAGATAACGTCCTGCATACTGCCACCACGCAACTGACGTGCGCTCGACTCGCCCATGACCCAGCGAATCGCATCTATGACATTGGACTTGCCACAACCGTTCGGGCCAACCACAGCGGTGCGGTTGGCTTTAAAATGCAAGGTGGTACTATCGGCAAAAGATTTAAAGCCTGAAAGTTTTAAGCTGCTTAAACGCATACTGCCGTGTCTTCACCCCAAATCAGCGGCGTGAGCGTCTTGCCCAAGCCAATTCAATCTGTTTCATTCGTGTTAAAGATTCCAACACAAGGTTGCGCAAGTGTCGACAAAAATCTTCCATAAATATGGCTGCTTGTGGGGATTTACGAATCAAGATCGCATCGACCACCAGTTTAAACAAGGTTAAAGATTCTTGCAGTTCACGGCGTGAAGTATTTAAAGTTAAAAAATAGCTGCGACGTAGTGATGGCAACATCTCTTTATAAAATTTCATTAAATAAGGATTTGCCACCATTTCATTTTGTTCGACCAAATAATTGAAAATCGCATCGTAAAATTTTTCAATATCCCCCACCCGAACAAACTCGAGCAATTGGTTCAGCAACGCCTGTAACTGCTCTGCCTCATTGGCACGCCAAGTCTCGCTGATACGCTGCACAATATGCCCTAATACCATCGCATTAGTATCAAATAAAGCTTTGACTTGCTGTGCCGACATTTCAGACACAAT
>DAOMAH010000276.1:0-2815 GCA_035426725.1 Acinetobacter sp. | reverse complement strand
AGTGACACTTCATGGAAAATCTTAAAATAATAATTCACAACGTTTTACGTGGTCTAAGTCAAATCATGTTGCAAGAAAATGCTGCCACTGGACTATTATTTGTTTTGGGAATTGCCATACATTCTTTTCGTTTAGCTTGCGCCTCAATTGTAGGAGCAGCAATTGGCACACTTTGGGCAACACTGTGTAAATATCCAAGCGCATCAATTTCAGCAGGGTTATATGGCTTCAATAGCGCTTTGGTCGCAATTGCTGTCAGTTATTTCTATAGCTCTACGACATTGCTTTTAGGGCTTCTGCTTTGCGGTAGTATTTTTGCAACGGTTATCATGCATTTAATGCAAATTTATCAACTAAAGCCTTATACCTTTCCGTTTGTTTTCACGCTATGGCTCATCTTTGCTGTTATACCGCAACAAGTGATTGATTTACCTTGCGTAATTTTAGATGTATCTCTTGTAGATGGCGTATTACAAGGCTTTGGTCAAGTCATGTTTCAAGCCAATAGTTGGACGGGTTTAATTTTTATAGCGGCGATCTTGATCAACAATACCAAACACGCAATATGGGCGGTATTTGCAGCGATATTAGGCATACTGTTGGCATTTTTATGTCACTGGTCAAAGGCAGAAATTATTGGCGGAATGTATAGTTATAATGCAGTTTTGGCAGCCATCGCCGCGCTATTGATCACTCAGCAAAAAAGGCTGGTGTTTTTCGCAATTTTACTTTCCATCCTCTTCACAAAATGCATGTTCTTGCTCTCTTTGCCCGCTTTAACCTTTCCCTTTATTTTGGCAATGTGGTGCGTCGTATGGGGAATTGAATTTTCTCAGCGCCGTCAGAAAGTAAATGAATAGGTAGAATAATGTTTCAAATAAATGTGTTATCTCAAGGCGATAATTGGAAATTTAGTTTTTTAAATTGAACAGCTCACTTTTTGGGTTTTTGCATAATCGCTTTTGCTAGACATGTGGTTAAATAATGCGTATAACGCATTTTCCTTTTATTTAGGTCTAACACAGTGAAACTCATTCTTGCCCCAATGGAAGGCTTAACCGATCCAATTATGCGTGATGTACTGACGCATATCGGCAGCTTTGATTGGTGTGTCACTGAGTTTATTCGTGTGACCAATTCTGTTCTGCCAGACCACGTTTATCACACTTATTGCCCTGAACTTTTGACCCAAGGTAAAACTGCGGCGGGTACGCCTGTACATGTTCAGTTTTTAGGCAATGATCCTGAAATGCTAGCTGCCAATGCCCAACGTGCTGTCGCACTTGGTGCGCCTGCGATTGATATGAACTTCGGTTGCCCTGCCAAAACGGTGAACCGTCATCGCGGTGGTTCAGTATTATTAGATGAACCAGAAGTGGTACATCAACTGGTAAAAGCCGTCCGTGATGCCATCCCAAGCCATATACCAGTTTCTGCCAAAATGCGTTTGGGTTATTTAGATGAAAACCATACCTTAGACAATGCTCACGCCATACAAGATGCCGGTGCCAGTTGGCTCACCGTTCATGCCCGAACAAAGGCAGATGGCTACACCCCACCCGCCTATTGGGAAAAAATTCAACCCATCACCGAAGCATTAAATATTAATGTAATAGCCAATGGTGAAATTTGGAACAATAGCGATGCCAAAACCTGCTTACAACAGTCACATTGCCAAGACATCATGTTGGGACGTGGTGCCGTCACCACGCCAGATTTAAGCCTCTGCATACGACAAAACAACGATGCTACCGTACTGTCTTGGCAAGACTTGATAGAGCTACAACAGCGCTTTTTAACAGGGCAATACAAAACTGAAATTGGTATGATTGGGCGCTACAAACAATGGCTAGGGATGATGAGCAAAGCTTACCCAGAAGCGCAGCAATTATGGACTCAAGTCAAGCGCATCAAGCAACTAGAACAGATTATAGAATATTTAGATAAAAGTTGTTAAAGTGCTTATTCTGCAAGCTGCTGATGAGCTTCGGCAGTTTTTTGTTCCCACCACGCCAACATATCGGCATTTTTCACTTGTCGATAAATGTCTTCTACCGAAACCGTTAAATCAATAGATTGAAAGTGAATATCATCACCCAAATAATACACCGACTGTTGCCAATAGTTATTTTCATCGCGTGACCAGAACTCGATTTCGACAAAATCTTGTTCAATCAGCACATATTCTTTTAAACTGGCAATTTGAAAATACGCCAAGCGCTTAACGGTTTTGTCATGTTGTCGGGTCGATTTAGACAACACTTCTACAATAATACTGGGTTGTTCAATATAGTAGTCTGCATCGACCTGACTACAGTCCACCATGACATCTGGATAAAAATATTTGCGATCTATTTTTACTTTCATATCCGATGCGTAAGGTTGGCAGGGTTTTCCCAATAAATGATTATAGAAGACATTGGAAACCGTCATCACAATTTGATTATGGTACTTATGCGCCCCGACCATAGCATACACTTCACCCTCAATATATTCATGGCGAATGTCTGACAGCAGCTCTCCGTCCAAATACGCTTGCTCACTCATCAAATTATATTTTTTGGCAAGTACCATAGCCTTTTCCTATAAAATGGATACGCTTAGCTAGCACGTATAGCATTTTTTCAGTATAAAAAAAAGCGACCGTAGTCGCTTTGGAAAACTGCGCATTTAATTTACATACCACTGACACGCATTTTTAAATCAGTTACCGAAGCATTGGTAAAGCCAATATTACCAATGGAACTATTCTGCAAACCATTGAATCGATAAGCTGCGTCAGTTGTAGCTGGAATAGTTGCCGTATTACCTAATT
>DAOMAH010000275.1:0-2822 GCA_035426725.1 Acinetobacter sp. | reverse complement strand
GTAGGTCAAAAAATTAGTTTAAAAGAACCGAAAAATGCAGTTCGAAATACCCAAGTATCGGCTCGCGTAACAGACAATAAGACCAGTCAAAAAGTTGCCACCAAGTCATATACGGTACAACGTGGTGAATATCTAAAATTGATTGCTGATCGTTATGCCTTATCTAACCAAGAGTTAGCTGAATTGACCACAGGTTTAACTGCGGGCAGCAATTTATTGGTCGGGCAAAAGATTAATGTGCCGTTGCATGAAGCTTCTGAAATCGAACAACCGACAGAACCTAAAAATACGGTTAAATATGGCAATGTAACCGCATCAAGTAGCTATAAAACTGAAACCTATAAAGTTCAACGTGGCGATACTCTATCGAGTATTGCAGCTCAAGCTAAAATCACGCTTAATGAATTGGCTGATTTAAATAATATCAAGTCAAATAGTGGTTTGCGTTTAGGTCAAAGTTTGAAAATTCCTGCGACGATCAGTATTCCCGAGCAATATGTGGTGCAGTCGGGCGATAGTTTAAATGCCATTGCGAATAAATACGATCTTCAAATAAGTTATCTTGCTGATTTAAATGGTTTACAACGTAATGCAGGCTTACGTGTCGGTCAAAAGATTAAATTAACAGGCGAGGCGGCAACAACGACCAAAGTCAGTAACGAAAGTAAAATCAAAGAGAAAATTGACAGCACACCAGATGTGTATACCGTGAAGTCAGGTGATACCTTACGCAATATCGCAGCACGCTACGATTTGCAGTTGGATTATGTTGCTGGGCTAAATGATTTAGCACGTGATAAAAATCTTCGCGTTGGGCAAAAGCTAAAATTGTCTGGCGATATTCAAAAAACTGAATCGAGCAAAACTGAAAATAGCAAAAACAACAGCAAGTCAGTTTCTAGTAAAAATACTGAAAAATATACGGTGAAATCAGGTGAGTCACTAAACAGTATTGCAAGTCGTTTGAATATGTCTGGACGTGAATTGGCAGAGTTAAACGATATGAAAGCCAATGCAAGTTTGCAACGTGGTCAAACCATTGCAATTCCTAAAACAATCACTGAATATAAAATTAAACGCGGCGACACCTTAATTGGCTTGGCGAGTAAATATGGACTGGAAACCAGTGCGCTTGCTGAAATGAATGACTTTACGCCAAGCACGCAATTGCGTATTGGAGATGTGATTAAAGTTCCAGACTTATAAGTTAGGTTTGTAATTGCAAATGAATGACATTGTGTGTGTGAAAAAACTCAGTCTAATTGTTGGACTGAGTTTTTTTGCATCTATCGTATCAGCGAAAATTCAAACTACGCCTTATTTGGCCATGCATGTCACACCTAAATATACGCATTTAAACGCTATGCCTTACGCCAACCCGAATGCCCCGAAAGGTGGAACGCTAAGTCAATCGAGTTTAGGTACATTTGATAATTTAAATAGTATGAATGGTAAAGGCAGTTCGATTGAGGGCGTGAATTATCTGTTTGACAGCTTAATGGATCGTTCTTTAGATGAACCGCGTGTGATGTATCCCTTGCTTGCAGAAAAGGTAAGTTATGATCTCGATGACCTCAAGCAAGTGACCTTTCATTTGAATCCTAAAGCACGGTTTAGTAATGGTCAGCCTTTAACTGCCGAAGATGTTAAATTCACTTTTGATAGTTATCAAACCAAAGCCAATTTAGGCTTGCAAATGTACCTTTCTGATTTGGCTAAAACAGAAGTCATCTCGAAATATCAAATCAAGTTTATTTTTAAATCCAGCCAAAATGTTGAAATGCCCTTGATTGTGGCGACCTTACCCATTTACTCAAAACTGGATTGGAAAAACAAAGATTTCACCCGCATCACTTTGCAACCGATTTTAGGCTCAGGGCCTTATGTGGTAGAGCGAATTGATGCAGGACGCAGCATCAGCTATAAGCGTAATCCAAATTATTGGGCGAAAGACTTAGCCGTGAATAAAGGTCGTTATAATTTTGATCGACTGAAATATGTTTATTATCGAAATTTAGAGGTTAGTTTTGAGGGATTTAAGTCAGGTCAATTTAGTTTGTATGAAGAAAAAAATACGCGTAATTGGATGACAGCGTATCAGTTTCCAGCATTCAAATCTGGCTTTATCAGCAAATACAAAACCACATTGGCGACACCTTTAGATATTCAAAGTTTGGTATTTAATATTCGCCGAGCGCCTCTAAACGATATTCATCTACGCAAAGCACTCACGTATGCCTACGACTTTGAATGGCAGAATAAAGCTTTATTCTTCAATCAAAATCAACGTTTACAAAGTTACTTTGACCATACTGATCTTGCTGCAAAAGGCAAACCTACTGCGGCAGAATTAAAATTCATACAACCGTTTTTTGCCCAGTTACCACCAATCATGCAGCAAGGTTTTTTAGCTGATTGGCGCTATCCTATTTCAGATGGCAGTGGATTTAATCGTCAAAATTTATTAATCGCGCAGAAAATTTTAAAAGACGCGGGCTATGTAATTCGACACGGCAAATTGATAGATCGACAAGGGCACATCGTTCAAATTGAACTACTGATGCAACAAGAAAATCCACAGCGCGAACTGATGCCTTTTGTGCGAAATTTAAATCGTTTGGGCATTGAAGTTCAGTTAAGACAAGTGGATTCGCCGCAATATATAGAACGTATCCGCCGTCAAGATTTTGATATGATGGTGTTGAAATTACCGCAAACGTTAACACCTGGCAAAGAACAAGCGCAGTTTTGGGGCAGTGCTGCGGCGGATGAAGCGGGAAATTATAATTATTCAGGCATTAAAAACCCTGCAATTGATCGTA
>DAOMAH010000274.1:0-2840 GCA_035426725.1 Acinetobacter sp. | reverse complement strand
TTCAATTGCTGAACTTGCTCGTTTATGCCGAGAGTTCCACGTGGAACTTATTGCGATTGGTAACGGGACTGCGAGCCGTGAAACTGAAGCGGTGGTTGCAGAAATGATGGCTGCGAACAGCGATTTGCCATTAACTCGAATTACCGTGAGTGAAGCAGGCGCATCGGTTTACTCTGCTAGTGAGTTGGCTTCTCAAGAATTACCTGAGCTGGATGTGTCGATTCGTGGTGCAGTGTCGATTGCACGACGTTTACAAGACCCATTGGCTGAATTGGTTAAAATTGATCCAAAATCGATTGGTGTGGGTCAATATCAACATGATGTGAATCAAACTGGTTTAGCAAAAACATTGGAAGCGGTAGTAGAGGACTGTGTGAACTCGGTTGGGGTCGATGTCAACACTGCATCGCCTGCAATTTTGGCGTATATCGCAGGTTTGAATAAATCCATTGCACAGCAAATTTTTGAATATCGTAAAGAACATGGTCGTTTTGATAGCCGCCAAGCTTTGAAAAAAGTGCCACGTTTAGGTGAGCGTACCTTTGAACAATCAGCGGGCTTCTTGCGTGTGCAAAATGGTTCAGAGCCATTAGATGCATCTGCCGTACACCCTGAAAGTTATGGTTTGGTTGAAAAAATTGTTGCGGCGAAAGCGACAACGGTAAAAGACATTATTGGTAACTCTGAAATTATTCGCCAAGTGAAAGCGGATGAATTCGTTGATGACAAATTTGGTTTGCCAACCATTCAGGATATTTTAGCTGAACTTGAAAAACCTGCGCGTGACCCACGTCCAGAGTTCCGTGCGGCTAAATTCCGTGAAGACATTACTGAAGTGGCTCATTTGACTGAAGGTATGCAGCTTGAAGGCGTGGTCACTAATGTGACTAATTTTGGTGCTTTCGTCGATGTTGGCGTGCATCAAGATGGTTTGGTGCATATTTCTGAATTGGCAAATGAGTTTGTTGCAGATCCGCATAAAGTGGTGAAACCGGGTCAAATCGTGCAAGTTCGGGTATTGCAAGTAGATGCAGAACGCAAACGGGTGAACTTGAGTATGCGCGCTGAAGGTGCTGCACCTGCCAAAGCAGCTCGTCCACCACAGCGCCCAGCGCAAGAACGTGTGGAACGTACTGAGCGAAAACCTTCGCAAGGGCAACGTCCACCACGTAAAGAGGGTGAGGTGAAACGTCCGCAACAAAACAAGCCAAAATCTGAGAAACCGCAAGAGCAAAAAATTGGCGGCTTAGGTGCTTTGTTATTGCAGGCGGGTGTAAAAGGCTCTAAATAAATCAGCCTGAACCAAACTTTAGAAAATCATCAAAACCTCCCCTTGTTGGGAGGTTTTTTTATGCCAATACAATGAGTGGTTTTTATATCATGTGGTATATTTTGTTAAAATTATCCACTGTTTTAGCGAATATGTTGCAAATGCCGCCTGATCCAATCGTCCAACCTGATATGTCACCACAAGGTGCATTTTTTCTAGGGGCAAGCAAGATTCTGCCATTATGCGTGGCGGTGTTGCCGTGGGGCTTGTTGGCAGGGTCAATGGCGATACAAGCAGGTTTGACCACAGCGCAAGCGGTCGCCATGTCTGCATTGGTTTTTGCGGGTGCGGCACAATTGATGACCTTGGGTTTGGTCATGGCAGGAACCCCTGCAATCACCATCATGATTTCAGTATTCCTCATTACCACACAACACTATTTATATGCGCTGTATTTTCGGGATACGGTGTCGAGATTGCCTTTAAAGCAACGTTTACTGTTTGGTTTTCTGCTGACCGATGAGATGTTCGCAGTCGGCATTCATAAACGACAGCACTATATTTATTATCTCTTGGGTGCGGGAAGCTGTTTTTATTTAGCATGGGTGATGTTTAGTATCTGCGGTATTTTCTTGGCATCATCATTGCCCAATTTAGATCAATACCACCTCGATTTTTCGATTGTGGCGACGTTTATCGCGATCGTGGTGCCATTTATTAAAAATCTGAACACGCTGGTCGGCGTTATGGTTTCAGTCATTCTAACTGTCTTTTTTCTAAGTTTAGGCATTAAAAGTGCCGCCATCATTGCGGGTGTTTTAGGCATGGTGACGGCAACGTGTTTACAGAATTGGCGGGAGGCTCAGCGATGAGTTGGTGGCTATTAATCGCATTGGCGAGCATTGTATTTATTAATCGTTATATGCTGCTTGAGCCCAATCTACCATTACGTTTACCGAAATGGTTTCAACAATCCTTGCAATATTCTGCGCCGTGTTTATTGACGGCAATTGCCACACCGATTGTATTTATGGATGGACAAGCGTTTCGGGAAACGCTACTTAATCCGTATTTTCTTGCAACGATCATCACCGTGTTGATTGCGTATTTCATTAAGCATACTTTATGGACGATTCTACTGAGTTTGAGTTGTTTTTATGCGTTATTGTTTTGGATGCATTAAGCATTTAGATGACCGACCAAGCTTGTTAATTTCCCCACTTTAAAAATTTTGACTTTTCGGCATCATTACGCTAAAAACATAATTAGAGTAATTGCTCTAATTCATTGGAGAGAATCATGCAGATAGGTCGTCAAGTGTGGATGCAGCAAAGCTCAGGTGATTTATCACTTCAAGATCGTGTGGCATTGCTGCGACATAGTCTATTTCCAGTACTAAAACAAAGTCTAAAAATGTATGCGCTGGCGCATCGGAAGAGTACTTCTATGCTTGAATTCAGTCTGGATGATTTACAGCTTCCTGACAGTTCAGATGTACAACAAGCATTGGAAAAAATGCAATCCTGTAGTTCAGTTGCCTTACAAAACCATTGTCTGCGCACATGGTATT
>DAOMAH010000273.1:0-2869 GCA_035426725.1 Acinetobacter sp. | reverse complement strand
TTTTAAGCAAGATTTAACGAAGTACTGCAATTTTTTTGTTATGCTTAAACTCTTTTATAAATTTATACCTACCAAAAGGTTCTGTATGTTGTTTACTCGGTCTCCGCTTGTCCTTGCTTGCACAATTGCTTTAACCGTATTGCTTGGTGCATGCTCAAAAGAAAATGCCAAAGAAAAACAAGATTCGCTTACGGCAAGCACGCCTGCATCAGGTGAAGCATCAAATTTAAAAGAACGTAATGCGCAACAACGCTTAGCAACTACCTTAGAAGCACATTTTAAAACAGCAAATATTAATGCCAAGATTATTTCAATTAAGAAAACCGAAATTCCCAACTTATTTTGGGTGAGTTTGGAAGGCATGGGTTCTGTTTATGCAACCAGTGATGGTCAATACATTATTCAAGGCGATGTGATTCGTTTAGGTGATAAGCAATTGCATAATGTCAGTGAAAATTTACAAGCAACTGAAAATAAAAAGCACTTAGCAGCACTGAAAACTGAAGACCTAATTGTTTACCCTGCAACGGGTGGCAAAGCCAAGCAAGTGATTTATGCGTTTACCGATTCAAGCTGCCCGTACTGCCACAAATTACATGAACACCTTGCTGAAATTAATGACAGAGGCATCGAAGTCCGTTATATCGCCTGGCCACGTGGTGAACAATTCATGCCAACCATGCAGGCGATTTGGTGTAGTGAAGACCGTAAAGCCGCATTTAACCAAGCAGCACAAGGCTTACCAGTGCTCGCGGGTGAATGTAAAAACCCTGTACGTGATCAATATCAACTTGGCTTGAATATGGGCGTTAATGGCACACCAGCAATTTATAATTCCGAAGGTGTTTATTTGGGTGGCTATATGACACCAGATGAAATTGTAAAGCGTTTAAACAAATAATTTCATTCATTACACCTTCCTAATTCAGACTTGGGCAACAGATGAAAGATCATCTTAGCCTTAGGGTCTGTGACCAATTTATATATGGTTGCGACATGAGCCATTTTTGGCGCAAGAATTTTAGGCGATACAAGGCATGACTTGTGAAGTTTAGTTATTCTAAATAATGAGCAGCAATGCTGCGCAAGATAACGCAGCATGAGGAACAACGTTCCGCAAGGAAAATATCCCTGTCCTTGAGCTTCGCCTTGCGCTGCGATCAAAGCAGTGCTTTGCTCTTGCTCAGGTTGTGGCTAAAATTACCTCACGCATCGTTATGAAATTTGGTAAGGGAATACCATTCCCTGCATTTCATGCCTCGCTTGATGAAATTTTAGCCTACAACGCAATTCATTTATAAACTGGCAGTAGACCCTAGTGTCTGCGCGCTTTTTTAGCTATGATCAAGCTTCATTAAAATGATTGAATAAATTGGAGTGTAACGTGAAACCAGTTCGTCTGGCGATACTCGGTCTTGGTACTGTTGGTGGTGGAGCCCTTAAATTATTACAAGAAAATGCTGCTGAAATTAAACGCCGTACCGGTCGAGAAATTCAAATTACACACGTCGGCACTCGTCGTCCACGTCCAGATTTACAACTCGCAGGCATTCAACAAAGCGATGATTTGATGGCGATTGTCCGTCAGCCCGATGTTGATGTCGTCGTTGAAGTTATGGGTGGTATTCATCCTGCGCGCGAAGTGATCATGGAAGCCATTAAACATGGCAAGCAAGTGGTTACCGCAAACAAAGCCTTACTTGCTGAACATGGCAATGAACTATTTAAAGCAGCAGAAGATAATGCTGTTCAGATCGCATTTGAAGCGGCAGTTGCAGGTGGCATCCCAATTATTAAAGTGATCCGTGAAGGCTTAGCAGCCAACCATATTCAATGGTTGGCTGGCATTATTAACGGTACGGGTAACTTTATTTTAACGGAAATGCGTGAAAAAGGTCGTGCCTTTGACGATGTGCTAAAAGAAGCGCAAGAACTTGGTTATGCCGAAGCTGATCCTACTTTTGATGTTGAAGGGATAGATGCAGCACACAAATTAACGATTTTGGCTTCTTGTGCATTTGGTATTCCATTGCAATTTAATAAAGTCTATACCGAAGGCATTAGTAAAATTACCGCGCAGGATGTCAAATATGCAGAAGAACTTGGATTCCGCATTAAACACCTAGGCATTGCACGTCGTGCTGAAAATGGCATTGAATTACGCGTACATCCAACTTTGATTCCAGCGGAAGAACTCATTGCCAACGTCAATGGCGTGAAAAATGCGGTGTTAGTTCAAGCCCATGCTGTAGGCCCGACGCTGTATTACGGCGCAGGTGCAGGCGCAGGCCCAACAGCTTCAGCTGTGGTTGCAGATGTGATTGATATTGTCCGTGATATTTCCTATACCGAAGATGGTGCAGGAACGATTCCACAGCTTGCTTTTGAAGCATTGACACATGTACCAATCTTAAGTCGTGAAGAAATGACGACGGGATACTACATCCGTTTAAATGCTGAAGATCAAACAGGTGTATTGGCGGATGTCACCACAATTCTTAGCCGTGCAGGCATTAGTATTGATGCGATCATGCAGCAATCACGCTTAAAAGATTTAATTCCAATTGTGATTTTAACCGATCCAATTTTGGAATCGAAAATGGATGAAGCGTTGGCACAAATTCAAGCCTTACCGGCAATTCATGGCGAAATTGTTAGAATTCGTTTAGAATCGCTCGAGAGTTAATCAGTCTAAATCTCCCCTCACCCCTCTTTCATAAAGAGAGGAACGCCTCCCTTGAAAAGAGAGGTTGGGCGGGATTTTTCTCTACCTTATATTGGAACACCATCATGTCGAATGCCAATCGTTATACTGGTCTTGTAGATCGTTATCGTGACCGTTTACCTGTGTCTGCAACGACACGCGGAA
>DAOMAH010000272.1:0-2899 GCA_035426725.1 Acinetobacter sp. | reverse complement strand
CTGTTGCTACACCTGCATGACTGGAAATTCCGTTATCTACCGTAATGAGTAAATCTGGCTGATAAGTCTGTTGTGCCAGTTCCGCAATTTTTGGCGTCAGCCCATAACCATATTTAAATCGGTCAGGGACTAAATACTCGACCTTTGCGCCCATATCTTTCAGGACGAGCACCATTAAAGCCGTACTGGTCGCACCATCCGCATCATAGTCGCCGACAATGACAATATGTTTTTGTTGATCAATCGTTTGGTCGATTAATTCAACCGCCGTATCCAATCCTTTTAAATTCGCGGGGAGCAAATGCTTGAGTTTGAGTTCAAGCTCTTGTTCTGACTCAACCCCACGCCGTGCCAATATCTCGGCAATAAAGCTAGGTACGCTCTGAAACTGCTTAGGGCGTGTGATGAATGGTCTTTGTTGAATGATCATTAAATTTTATAATATAGGTGAAAACTATACAGATTTTGTCTTTAATATTGAAAGCAAATCTCGTAATGTATCCAGTTCTTTACCTTGTTGGGAAAGCAATTCATCTTTATGCTGGATAATTAAGTTAAGTTTATCAATCTCATGAGACTGATCAGAAAAAATCCCCTGATAATTATTCCCTTCATTAATCAAACAAACATGTCCTTCTCTTTGCGGAATTAAGTCGAAAATATTAATATTTAATACTTCTGCAATTTGTTGTAATTTTTGAATATTCACCTTTGTTTCGCCACGTTCAATTTTAGAATAACCACTGATAGACATATTCAACTTTTCAGCCATATCTTCTTGAGTCCAATTACTCTGCTCTCTTATAGAACGAATTTTATCATGGGTTTGCATTGCAATTTCCACTTTCACGGTAGTTTATTTCTACTTTTAATAACTGGTATTCGTCAATCAGTCTATCAGATTATATGCGATGAAAAATATTAAATCTTTTTGGGGGAAACAAAAGTGAAAAAAATTATTGCTTTGGGATGTCTTAGTCTAGCCACCTTTAATCTAGCATATGCTTTGCCTGCTAACTTAACTGAGACCGTAAATTTAAAATCTTACGATTGTGGTGATGCCTTATGTTATGTAGATATGGAGATTGCCAATATGACTGGGGTTTCTCTTTACACACTTTGTGGCGATAAAAAATACTGTAGTCAATATGCTAAAGCTTATGAAAAAATTGTAGCTAAAGCTTCGGAAGAAGACCATCCACAATATGAAATAAATCGCCAAGCTAAAGTCACATTAAAACTCATCAAAGACCCATCTGATGGCGAGAAAATTTACGAAACCACAAGTATCACTTATTTAAAAGAATAATTAAAACAATAAACTAGAGGATACATTTATGCAATCACCTCAGAATGAGCAGCTTTTATGGCAGGGGAAGCCCTCACATTGGCTCAACTTTTGGACATATGTTTTTTGTTTATTATTTTGTTGGCTGATTTTGCCAATTTTTATCGCACTATGGTCTGCCATTAAACTGAAATGCATTCGTTATGAGGTCACCAGCGAACGCTTAAAGGTTTATAGCGGCGTTTTTAATCGTAATCTTGATGAGTTAGAACTATATCGAGTTCGAGACTACACTCTACAACAACCTTTCTTTTTAAGGCTATTTGCACGTGCCAATTTACATCTAGTCACCAGCGATACAAGTTCAAAAAATCTTGCCCTTATGGGTATTGCACATGGTCAAGAAGTTCGTGAACAACTTCGTTCTGCGGTTGAAACTAGACGAGTACAACGACAAGTCCGCACGCTCGATATGGATTAAACGTATGCAAGAAATAAATATTGGATAATTACTAACATGAAAAATATATTAATTGTAAACACTCTATTATCAACCTTACTTCTTAGTGCCTGTGATAAACCACAGAAAATCGAACAACATCCATCGACACCCAAAAATGAACCAACAAGTTCAGCAGCTTCTGAAATTACACCTAAGTCAGAAGAACCTTCTGCTCCTAGTATGAGTTATAAACCTATATATGTATCAGATGATGGTATCGGCTACGACAATATTTTCACAATAGAAGATCGTGGGGAAGATTTTACAGGTAAAGCAATTGTCTACCAATCTAAAGCTGGTGCAATCAATATTATGGAACAAGTTGCAGAAGATGTTGATGCTTTAGGTTATGTCGAAGTACAACGTGCCTATCAATTTGGTGATAAATATGTGCTTGTTGTTTCAACTGGGGAAAATGGTACTAGCTGCCCTGCAACTACTTATGCTTTTGTATATGACACCAAAGGAGAAAGTGTCACAAGTCAGACAAACATCGATGGCTGTTCGGAAATTGTCGAATCTTTTGCTGAAGGTAATAAATTAACCATTAAAAAAGAGGGTGAACCTACTGTTATTTATAATGGTGAAATCAAATGATTCAGAAAAATATTTGGTATTTTTTCATTTTAATTTCGCCACTATTTTCTAGCTTTGTCTATGCTGCGCCAAGCTGTAGTAGTCAGAATGTGAAAAATCAGGTTATTCAATTAGTCAATCAAGTTTATACCGATCAAGCCAATGATTTTATGGGTGGTTTAATTTTTGGTACAGGTAAAAAGATTCCTGCCGAACAAATATTTAAAGGAGAAATTTCTGCCATTCGTTCTGATCAGACAAAAAAAACTGCAAACTACATCTATTGCAAAGCCCAATTTTCTGGTCATCTAGCTGCACTTATCGTACAAAATTTGGCAAATAATGCGTATTATCAAGACACCTTGATTGGCGGATGTTATCAAAACAAGATTGCAACTGGCTGTGCCGCGACAATTGAATATGGTGTGGAACTCACCGAAGACCAACAACTGATTGTTGAACTATATCATCCTAAAGAGATTGAAAAAATCGTAACAAATCTCTATATGATTTATGCTTCAGGTGCGAATATT
>DAOMAH010000271.1:0-2921 GCA_035426725.1 Acinetobacter sp. | reverse complement strand
GACATCAGATTGAGCCGTAAAAATAGGAGATTTGCTATTCATGGGTGTTAATCCGGAAAAATAAAATATCACATAATAGGTGATATATAAATGAAGCCTAAATGACAGATTCTAGCTTTGACACAGCTTAAATTGCTGGTGCCAAAACGAAGACTGTTAGCTTGCCACAAAACCTGAAATTGTGTAAAAAATAAGCGTAACAAGAGTTAAATATTTGTTACAGCCGACTTTTAAAAACAAAAAAACCAACAATGCGCTTATAAAGTAGAAGCACAGCATTATGAACGATTTTATTGTTAATAAATTACGAGGCGTATGCGGGTCAAAGCATTCGTGGCGCGTATCATACCATCGTCAGCGAAAAAGTGAGCAAATTTACTGCATTTTTTTTAAAATTTTCTAACTTAATTGTGTTTTTAGGGCTGTACAATTTCTAAACTATAGTCATCGAAGCTATTTTTACTTTTTGGAATGGTAAATTCAAATTTGAACGGGCTATTTGAGGGAATGCGTTGAATGGTTTTTAAACTATCGACAAGATAGTCTTGAGGTTTAAGCGTGATATAAGAAATGGTCTCGCCTTGTTCTTTTAACACAATTTTTATGGTTGGAATCAGTACACTGTTTTCGTGGCGGTTGATAAGTACACCTGAAAAACGAGTCTGGTCTTTAGCGACTTTTTTAACTCTGACTTTTTCAAAACTTAAAAACTTATATTGATCTTTCACGGTTTCGCAAGTCAACAAAGTGCAAACAGACGAAAACATACGATTTAACACTGGACTATCATGCATGAGTTTTGGGTTAAACCATAAAATCTGAAATGCAAAAATCAAAATCAGCGAAATATTACCGAGTCCCCATAGCGTGTAATAAAGCCAACCATGCTGTTTTTCATTGGTCGGTTCAGGAAGAACGATAAAATTTTCTTCAGATAAATTTAGATTAGGCAAAGCTGTAACAGGTTCAGTATTAAAATAATTCAAATTATTAAGATAGGTGAGTAAATCAATATTCGAATTTTCAATTTTTTGATCAAAGATGCTTAAAATCTGCGTGTGCTTTTCAGCAAAGGTACTATTGGGTTCTACTGAAGAAAATAATGCACGATTATTGGTTGGCTGAATCGGTTCAATGGTTTCAGTTTCTAATAAGTTAGTGAGTGCATTAAAATTAATAACGCACTTCGGACAACAAACCATACCCTGTGCAACGCTAAGCTGTGAAGGCGTTACCTTGTATACTGTTGTACATTTCGGGCAGCGGGTTTGTTTTTCACTCATAAGGAACAATATTCTCAGGCTGAAGTTTTACGTTTTCCCGAAATGCGACACCAATTCTCTTCACGCTTTTCGATCTCTAATATATCAAAAAAATCAGCATAAACACGAGAAACATCAGAAACTTGCTCTTCAATTACGCCGGCAAGTGCGAACTCGCCCTCATTTTTCAACAAAGTTGCGAATTCTGGCGCGAGAGCCATCAATGGTGCAGCCAAAATATTGGCAACTAAAACATCAGCTTGTTGCTGTCCGAACGCATGTTCAAATTCTTCAGGCAATCCTACATACAGTCGATCTAACACACCGTTTAGCTCGGCATTTTGTGTGGTTGCTAAAACTGCTTGAGGATCAATATCAGTCGCATAGACTTTTTTCGCACCTAAAAGTAACGCTGCAACACCGAGAATGCCTGAACCACAACCATAATCAATCACAACTTTATCTTTAACGTCGGTTTTACCTAACCATTGTAAGCATAGGAATGTACTTGCATGGTTGCCTGTGCCAAAAGCCAAACCTGGGTCAAGTTTAATATTGGTGGCATCTGCTTCAGGTGGTTCTAACCATTCAGGAACAATCCAGTATTTTTCGCCAATCTGAATCGGTTCGTAATAGTCCATCCATGCACGTTCCCAAACTTGATTTTCAAGATATTCGTGGCGGATAGGTGAGTCTGGTAGTTGAGTAGTTAAGAAGGTTGTCAGTGTATCCACATCGATTGGGTCATCTTCTTCTTGTTGATAGATTCCTGTGACAATCACTTTATCCCAAAGCGGTGTTTCGCCCGGTAAAGGTTCAAGCAGCGCTTGATCTTCCGCATCATCTAAAGTGACACTGACTGCGCCTAAAGACATAAGTAAGGTTTCGGTTAAATCGACTTGCGACTTTTCGACAGTAATATGAAGTTGCAACCAGTTCACAGAGGAATAACCTAAAAATCTAAATCAGATGAACTATTGTAGCGGAATGTCGATTTTAAAAATATATAAAACCCTGATTTTGCCCCATTTGAGTAAAAATCAGGGTTTTAATTAGGACCTAAATTAAGATGTTGTCGCTGTATCTATTGGATGGAATTTGTTAAGTAATGTGCCAAATATTGCTGCAAAGAGATACATGAAAATAGAATAAACTGCTGCAGGCATTGCAATTGTCGTACTGGCCATAATGGTAAGCGCTATCGTCAACGAAAGGGCACTATTATGGATTCCAATTTCAAAAGCACAGGCGCGTGTTTGAAATGAGTTTACACCTGCCCAACGTGGCACAAAATAGCCAATACTTAAGCTTGCGATACAAAATACAGCAGTTGCTAAACCTACTTGGGCAAAATAACTGACGATATTCGCTCGTTCTTGGAAGACAGCGCCACAGACAATCGCAATTAAAAATACAATGGCAAAAATTTTAGTCGGGCTTTGTAATTTATCTGCAAAATTAGGAGCTTTGTGACGTATTAACATCCCGATACATACTGGGACAAAAATAATCAGGAAAACTTGGATTACTTTGAAGAATTGTAAACCTACGCCATCACCGTTATTCATGAAGTGAATAATACGCCACTCTCAACTTTTTAAGTAATTGAAATATAAAGAACACAACCCAATTTAATTTTCGACCAAGAAAAGAAAACTG
>DAOMAH010000270.1:0-2946 GCA_035426725.1 Acinetobacter sp. | reverse complement strand
TCCATGCATAAGACCAATTATCTGCACTATTCACCGTGGCAGCGTAATACACCGCATACGAAACTAAGTTTAATTGCTTTTGATCTTTCGGGTCGAGTCTTAATAAAGTATGTCCGAACATGGAACTTGGATTGCCCATAAAATCGGTTGCATAAATCAACGTGGCTTTATAAGGCTTAATATGATTGATCCAATCATCGAATTCTGGGCAATTCACTTGCGGTAGTCGCTGAGTGTCAATATTGAGTTGCCGCATGAGCCAATGGCTACGCGCAGGAAATTTACATCGAATAGATTGATTATCCGCAGATTCAGCAAATAGTGCTGTAACATCTGCATGTAATTCTTCTTTTAAATTTGTTTTGCCGTTTTTGGCATAAAAATAACCTTGATATACGACTTCACTTTGCTTGTTTTGATCGGCATACATCAGCCGCTGCCATGTGGTTTGCTGGTCTAATTGTTTTTGTTCAGCAATATTTAAATAATCTTGAATACTCGGCGTAACCGCAGCATGGGAAAAATGGCACATTAACGAGGCTATGGCACAGCTAACTAATTTCATTCGCGACAATTTTTTAGAATATTAAGATGAAAGATAAGAAAACCCTGCCATAAAGACAGGGTTTTGCTATGCACTAAATTAAACGTAAGCTTTAAGAACTGCGTCTTTAGCCATTACACTTTGTAGTGAAGTTAAAACTTGATGCGTGTTTTGGTTTTTGCTCGAATAAATTTCAGCAAAGTTTGCTTTAGATACTGCGAAGAAACGCGCTTTATCCGTTGCTTTAATTTGCATTAATTCAGCCAATACATTTAAGCTTTCGCCTTGACCAACCGCCATATCACGTGCAAGCGATTCAGCATTTTCATTGGTGAAAGTTACCACTTGCGCAGTTACAGTTCCACCTTGGCGGCAACCTAAAGTACCAAAAGTAATACCGAATAATTGGTTAGTTAGAATACCATTGGTCGTTGCAGCAAGGATTTTAGGTGCTAGACCTTTTTGTCCTGCCCAAATTTGTGTACCCATACCACAACCAACATCATTATCAGCCATTGCCACGGTTGAACCAGCTGCTAATAGTGCTGCTAATGCAATTTTTTTTAACATAGGAATACGCTCCAGTATCAATTATTTTTACTATTTTGTTATCACTATTGTTCTGTGTAAATTTATTCACACACAAATAAAAATAGCGAGATTCATGTTTTTTAGCAAATAAAATTTGAAATATATATGTAATAATTATAAGAAATTATTTAATGATTTGAAATTACGAGAAATTTATACTTTTTTCAATGTAATTTCCATTTACCCTTTTCATTGCGTGTACCTAAAATTTTCAACACAAGCACTAAACTAAGCAACAGCAATAAATACCACGAGCCCAACTTGCCCCAACCGACCATATGCCATGCTTCAACTTGACTTGGGTATAACCAAATTTTGTAAAAGGTACTAATATTTTCTGCAACCCAAATTAAACAAGCCAACAAAAATAGAATCGGCAACATTGGAACTTTGACACGATGATCTTGTATTTGGAAAGATAATTTAGTTTTCCAAAAAATCACTACGCTCCAAATAAACAACGCAACACGAATATCTGGAATAAAAAATTTCGTCATAAAATTAAGATAAGAAATCACTGCCAAGAGCAACATATTGCTAAATGTTGGCAGATTTTCAAATGAAACTTGATATAAGCGCAGTGATCTTGCAAAAAAACTGCCCACTGCTGAATACATAAAACCTGCAAATAACGGCACAGTAAATAATTTAAAAACCGCAGGTTGTGGATACTGCCAAGAAGCAATCGCAGGATGTGTCAGGAAAACCTCCATCCCCATCGCCATGATATGAAATAAGGCGATAACTTTTGCTTCTTCCCATGATTCAAGTTTTAAATACAGTAAACAAACTTGGATTGTTAAGGCAAAAAACAGTAAGTAATCATAACGATAGAAGCCATAATAGTCATGACTTCCCATCGGGGCAGTAAAGGCAAATGCAACCAATAGCAGCAATCCGAATAAAGCAGCCGACGCTGCTTTCGTCATAAAATTGAATGGTAATACAATCAACTGCACAAAACTGTTCCTGACGTGGTTACTTTAAATTGCCTTAGATTATTAGCCTAAATATTTCGCACTATATTCATGCACCGTATCGACAAAAATTTTCGGTTGCGTTGGGTCTACCCATTGGGTAATTCCATGTCCTAAATTTGCGATATAACCTGTTTTTTCACCATTGGCATAAGCATCATCCAACATGGCTTTTACTGATTTTTCAATTGAAGCGGCTGAACCATACAACACTGCGGGGTCTAAATTCCCTTGTATGGCGGCTCGACCTGCAATCACATCGCGCGCTGTATAAAGCGGCGTCGTCCAATCCAGACCTACTGCATCTGCATCAGTCGTCAAAATGGCCTCTAACCATTGACCACCACCTTTGGTGAACACAATGATTGGAATGCGTTGCCCGTCTTTCTCTCGTTGTAATCCTGCAATGATCTTGGTCATATAGTTCAGCGAAAATTCGACGTATTCTCGATGCGCCAATGCCCCACCCCAACTATCAAAAATTTGGATGGCTTGTGCGCCAGCATCAATCTGAGCATTTAAATAGTCAATCACAGAGTCGGCAAGATGATCGAGTAAGGCATGCAATACTTCAGGTTGTGCATACATCATCTGTTTAATAAAACGAAATTCTTTACTTGAGCCACCTTCGACCATATAAGTGGCCAAAGTCCAAGGGCTTCCTGAAAAGCCAATCAGTGGAACTTGTCCATTTAAGGCGGAACGAATTGTAGATACAGCATTCATCACATAAGATAAATCCGATTTAGAATTTAACTTTGGTAAATTGGCAACATCCTGTTCTGTACGAACAGTTTTGTGAAATTTTGGCCCTTCACCTGTTTCAAAATACAG
>DAOMAH010000269.1:0-2987 GCA_035426725.1 Acinetobacter sp. | reverse complement strand
GGCTTTATTCTTTTTGTTAAAACACACCAAAAAGGCATTTAAATCCATTAAACATCAAACTTCGTGAATAAATAATTGACGATCAAAGCGGATTTGTGGAAAGAACACACCATCTTCTGCACGCTCACCCGCACCAATCACCATAATTGGTATCGCAGAGCTCGGTAATTTTAACAATTTACTGACGCGTTGTTGATCAAAGCCTTCCATCATGCACGTATCGAAACCATGCGCACGGAAAGCCAAAACCAAATTTTCACAGGCTAAGGCTGTACTTTTAGTTGCCCATAAATCTAAATCTTTTTGAGTAAATGGCCCACGTGGTACTGGCGTTACAATTCCACCGACAGATACAGCAGCTTTTTTCAATAAGCCCAAACTATTCAACGGTCCTGGTGCGTAATTGTAAGGAATAAGTTGATAGTAACGTTTAACCAATGGTGGCATTTCTGGCGTCGGCCAATCGTGTAAAATCTTCTTCGCATAATCACCTACGCGATCGGTTCGGGCGACGCACACGATCAATTCAGCGGCAGTTTTAGCTGCAAATTGGCTCATGCAGGCTTTAACTAGCTTTGCTTTCTTATCTTTAGAGCGGACAACATAAAACTCCCACGGCTGTAAGCCTGATGAACAAGGTGCAAGCAATGCCATGTCTAGACAATCATCAAGTACATCTTGGGGAATGGGTTTATCTGTAAATTTGCGCACCGAACGACGGGTCATTACCACTTGACGAAAGCTCTCGACGCTTATCTCTGTCGGTGCAGGTTCAAAGTAACGTTGTTTACCATCTATGATTTTTGTATTTAACTTTTTAGAATCGGGAGCGTTGCTCATAGTGAATTCCAGAATTTATTGACAAGTTATGTTGTCAAAATTACTTGGGGTCTTGATGTTGAAATCACAAGCCTATTTAAAAAAAAATTAAACAATTCGCTATATATCTATATAGAACATGCGTAAATGTAGTGACCAAAGCTGTACGGATTTACTCAAGTAAAAATATTGGCTTTGATTTAGGCTTAATTTAGGTATTGAGAAAGGAAAATATTCATGCATAGGAATAGAATTATGAATTCCTAAGCCAAGATAAAATACGATGCCTTATCCAATAATTCATAATTGATTCAATAAAAATAAGAGGTCAGCCATGCGACAAAACTTAGATGAAAAACAACAGAAACAAAAAGATGCCCTGCTTTATTTATTAAATTTTTTTAAAAAAAATAGCTATCAATTTACAGTGATTACTCCACTCAGCCACGAACGGATTTTAAAACGAAAAAAAGTACAATCGTCCGAACCGAAAACCCTGCAGGATATTTTTGGATGGAATTTACCGTTTTCTGCTAAAGATTTGGATCAAGTGTTATTCCCCCTTTTAATGCAAGCAGAACTGATTCAAGCTGAGAATGATAGCTTTGTCAGTAAGATCCGTGTTGCCTCGTTAGAAGATGAACTTTTTATTCATTCGGCTTATCCGACTGTTGAAAATGATGCCGTTTTTTTTGGCCCAGATACCTATCGCTTTTATTATCATTTTAAACAATATTTAAATCACCATGCTCAACCTTTACAGCGATGTGTCGAACTATGCTGCGGCTCGTCTGCTGCTGCAATTTCAATTGCAAAGTCCTATTCAACTGTTTCAGAAATGTATGCAGTTGATATTAATCCCAAAGCCTTGTTCTATAGTGAAATCAATCAAACATTTGCTGGATTAGAAAACATTTACCCGATTCAAAGTAATTTATTTTCAAGTTTGGAGGGCAATTTCGATCTGATTTTTGCCAATCCACCTTATTTAATGGATTCAGCTGAACGCCAGTATCGTCATGGCGGAAATGAACTAGATGGAACAGACCTCGCTTTTGATATTCTAAAACAAGGTATTACACACTTAAGCAAAAATGGAAGCTTGTTTTTATATACTGGAGTTGCCATTCGTTCGTCAGGAAATAACTTTCTTGTGGCGGTAGATGCGTGGATAGAAAATTATCCAAGCTTTAAATATACCTATGAAGAAATTGATCCTGATGTATTCGGCGAAGAATTAGATGAAATGGCATATCAACAAATTGACCGAATCGCCGTCGCACTTGTGAAAATAACTGCAATTTAAAAATAAAAAAGACGCATTGCAATAAAGAAAGCCTCTTAACGGAGCTTTCTGAACGTATAAAACAACTTATGCAGGATATAGTGCATCAGTTGCATTTGGAATGCGGGTTGCAAAAAGGTTAAAAATTCCGAAAATGACAAATTGTAAAAAATTGGCATTTATGCAAGATGCATTACGCAAACAATTAAAAGATGGAACAGTTCCAATTTATAAACATTCTGCTGCTGATACAACAGAAGAAGTTAAAAAATTATGGAATAATGTTTTGAGAAATGGCGCCAGAGGAGTCTGAAAAAATGAAAATTGATGTTGAAAACTGGAATCCAGAAACATGGCAAGAAATATTAAATATTTCTAAACCGCTTGTAGAATTTCTGGAAAAGGATTCATATTTTGATGCTAAATTTAACAATACCGATGAAGATAAATTTTATGTAATCAATGATGCTAAGTTAGCAGCAGAAATTATGACTGATAAGGATTGTGAAGAATATGATGATTGGGAGGTTTTTCCTTTCAGTGAAGAAGTATTCCCTAGTGGTTATGAAAATATTTATAGAATAGAAGTCAAATTAGATAAAATTAATTATTTTAATTTAGAAAAAAAACAATTTAATGGAGCTGAGATTAAAATTAGAAATGAAAATGCTGATTTATTAATTGATTTGATGAAAAGAGACTTTCGTACATTATTTAATTGTTATACATCAGAAGTTTTCCCTGAACTTTGGAAAGATATCTTTACTGTGTATTTAAATAATGGATTTCCATGTGGATGGGAAGGTGAATACCCTGAAGGTCGCTTAGTAGTTTTTTCAAATGAATAAATTTTAAGATCAAAGCAATATATTTCAAATTATAC
>DAOMAH010000268.1:0-2997 GCA_035426725.1 Acinetobacter sp. | reverse complement strand
TGACTGGACGTGCTTCGCGTTCAATTTCAATCCCTTGTCGAGCTAATTCATACAGTGGGCGACCATCACGCTTCAAGGCTGAATACATCGGCGGAACCTGCTGAATCTCACCACGAAACCGTTGTAACACTTGCTCAATCAGTTCTGCTGTTAGAACAGGAACTTCTCGCTGTAGCACCACGTCACCTTCAACATCCCCTGTAGTCGTGGTCTGCCCCAATCTCACCGTAGTTTGATAACGCTTTGTTGAGTCCAGTAAATAATGCGAAAACTTAGTCGCTTCCCCTAAACAAATCGGCAATAAGCCTGTTGCCAATGGATCAAGCGCCCCTGTATGTCCTGCTTTTTGTGCATTAAACAGTCGACGCACCTTTTGCAGCGCTGTATTTGAACTTAGACCCAAAGGCTTATTCAGTAAAAAAACACCACTCAAATGACGATAAGATTTTTTTTTCATAACAGGAGATCAGGAAACTTTGAAGGACATTTTAGCAAACTATTCATCCGATTCTTAGAAAAGAAGCGTACAAAAATACAGCAATTATGATATACAATTGTGCATTAAGTTTAAAATAAAAACCGTAAGCAAATGGATGATGCTGAATGGAAAAATTTGGGAAAAAAACTACCCTTATAGGCGGTTTAGCGCTCGCTATTGTGCTCATGCTAGGTCTACTGTACTGGCTTTATCCTAAAGACCAGCAGGTCAACTCAGATACAGCTAATCAGTCAAATTCTAACCTGACTGGCAGTACGCAAATGACAGATGCTAAAGCAGCAAAGCTATTGGCATCACAACCCAACAGTACAAGCCAGATGGACACCCAAGTCAACTGCCAATTGAGTTTAGATGGCAGTCAGGGACTCATTGTGAATGAGCAAGTGAAAAACTGTTTTGAATATTTTATTACCCAATATGGCGAAAAAAATATTCAACAAATTAAAGCAGATTTTCTCAGTTATATTCAAAGCGGCTACAAAGACCCAGCCTTATCCCAAATTACAGATTTGTGGAATCGTTATTTAGATTACCGTGAAAATTTAGCCGATTTACAACAGCCTTCTGCAGAACCAGACACGGCAAGCTATTATCAAGGGGTATTTGATAACACTCAAAATTTAAGAAAGAAATATTTTTCTGACTATGAAATCGAAGGTCTGTTTGGTCCTGAAAACACCTATCATAAATATACGCTAGACCGTATGCGTATCTTAGAAAATAAGAAATTATCTGAAACTGAAAAAGCTAAAAAGCTCAGTGCGCTATTCGATAAATTACCTGAAGATTGGAAAGAAAATTTACAACAAGTTTCAACTCTAGATAATTTACGAAAGCTATCCCATGATTTGAAAGCCCGCAAAGCAACACCTGAAGAAATGCACCAAATGCGCATGAATTTAGTTGGTGCTGAAGCCACACAGCGTTTGGAAAACTTAGATACACAAAGAAATGAGTGGAAGAATCGGGTCACTGATTATTTGGGTGAACGCGATCAAATTCAAAAAAGTGGAATGAGCGATACCGCCAAACAGCAAGCCATCAAATCGCTTCAAGCACAACAGTTTAATAATCCACAGGACATGGCACGTCTACAAACTTTTGAAACAATCCATGATCAGGGAGGGAAATTGCCATTTAATGATTAAGATTCAAATTAATCAGGAAGATGAAAGGCTTACCCATCACGGTGTGTCGATATACGTAAATCTTTATGGTTTGCACTAGACATGCAACGATTTTAACTAAGTCGATCAGGTCCTTGGATGAGATGGTTTGTAAATAACCCACCTTAACGGTGTTTCCCGAACAGACCAAACGTTACACGCAATAGGATTGTTGAATCCTATTCATGGAAAGAGAAACAAGCATCGTTTTCAATATGTTGAGTTGAATAACTTACACATTATGAAGACATTTTTAAAAAGTGTAGATTAAGGATAATTTATGTACACATCAAACAAAAAAAGCAAGTTTGCTAAAATCGCATCACTTGCGCTCGGTTTAACTTTTGCAGGTTCAGCATACTCAGCAGCGGGGTTACAAACTGCAGCAGCAAACCAATACGCGACTTATGCCAAAACCAAAAACCCAATCGTATTGGTTCCAGGTATGTTTGGTTTTACCCGTTTAGGCACTAGCGGATTTGGTATGGATTATTTCTACCAAGTATTACCCGACCTTGCACGTAATGGCGCAACGGCTTTTACCGCTCAAGTCTCTCCATTAGAATCAACTGCGGTTCGTGGTGAACAACTATTGACTCAAGTGGAAGATGTGCTTGCGATTACGGGTAAAACCAAAGTCAACCTGATTGGTCACAGTCATGGTGGGCCAACTGCACTCTATGTGGAGCGTGTTAAACCACAATACGTTGCCTCACTGACTGGGGTTGCGGGTACCTTTAAGGGCTCTAAAGTTGCTGATGATTTATTGAGCACTAGTGCATCTTCAACATTAGTAAGCTTTTTTGCAGATAATATACTTGCGCCAGTTATGACATGGGCAGAAGGCAATCCTTCTTTACCAATCAGCATGGAACGTTCACTCAAGTCTATTAGCGTCGCAGGTTCTACACAATTTAATGCGCAATATCCAACTGCTGCGATTCCATCTAACTGTACCAGCAATGGCGCAACTTCAATTAATGGTACTTACTACTATTCATGGTCTGGAGCATCACCAACAACCAACATTTTCGATGTCCTTGATACGGGTATTGGGATGCTTGCACCAATTTCTTATGGTCACCGAAATAATGATGGTTTAGTTGTGCCATGTAGCACACATTTAGGGAAAGTCATTCGTGACAACTACGATATGACTCACCTAGATGAAATCAACCTCATGTTTGGTATGCGCGGATTATTCTCTCCAGATCCAGTTGCATTATTCCGTCAACACGCAAACCGTTTAAAACTACAAGGACTATAATTTTTAGATATAAAAAAATGCGCCAATGGGCGCATTTTTTTACTCGACTAAAACTAAAATTAAGC
>DAOMAH010000267.1:0-2999 GCA_035426725.1 Acinetobacter sp. | reverse complement strand
TGAATCGTCTATTTTAAATCGACATGATTTATGTATGATCAAATGCCAATCACGTCGATTGGCATTTTTTTATTGATTATTGGAAAAAGAAAAACTATGCAAACTCAAAAACATAACTATGTAATCGGGGCAATTATTATTGCGCTGTTATTGGCTTATTTCGGTTTCGATTTTAAGCAGAAGCAAAATACCTCTTCGGAATCATCCCAGACTGATTTTGTAGATGCGACGGCAGGTGAACAACAGATTATGCAAGCCTATCAGCAGCAACAAAGTAATATTCAGATTCGAGCGCAAGGTGTGGTAAAAGCCATTTTGCCAGATGATAATCAGGGTTCTAGACATCAGAAAATGATTCTAAAACTCAATAATGGTTTAACCATTTTAATCGCACACAATATTGACTTAGCGCCAAGAATTGATGGACTTAGAAAAGGTGAGATCGTTGAGTTTTATGGTGAATATGAATACAGCCAAAAGGGCGGTGTGATTCACTGGACGCATCATGATCCACAAGGAAAACATATAAATGGCTGGTTAAAATATCAAGGAAAAATGTATCAATAGCATTCTCCCTTGTTGGAGCTTTGAATTTACATGCGCTAAATTAGCTTATTTGCTTCGAAATTTGACGGTTCTTTAATTTGGGTAGGATATTAGCCAAATAGCCTTTCATGCACCATAGCGGGCCAATGAGGAGAAATTGCAGATCTTTAAGGAAAGAAGGTTTTTTCCCTTCGATTTTATGCCCGTAAAACTGTCCAATCCACGCAATCACAAACACACCAATATAAAAACCAAGACCTACAGGTAAGATCACAATTAGCCATGCCATTACAGCCAATAACGCTGCCATCGCCACGGCTAAAACTAAATCTAAACGTGCATAAAAAACTAAAGTAAGTACCAGCAGCAATGCCGTGAGTAGGGTGCTAAAGTGCGCCAAAATTCCAATAATCGAAAACAAGATGGCGGGAACACAAACCCAGTGGATTTTCTTATTGGTTGGGTCCTGATGGCTTTCGCTATATTCATCGAACCATTCATCAATCGATTTCACTGTAGGTTCCTTATACGGATTGTCTGTTCTCACCAATATACTGAAGAAAGCGAGAACGGTCAAAATCATTCAAATGCAATATCTGATGACTATAAAAAGATAAAAAGCCACCTCATGGTGGCTTTTTATCATCAACAATCTAAACGATTAAGAGTTTGGACCATCAACACGTTCGATGCTAACTTTTGCCGTACCTGCACTAGTTACGCCAAGTTGTTTAGCTGCACCATAAGACAAGTCAAGTACACGGTTACCATGGAAAGGGCCGCGATCGTTCACTTTAACCACAACGCTCTTACCATTGTCTTTATTTGTTACACGGATATAACAGTTCAAAGGCAGGCTACGATGTGCAGCCGTTAAACCATTCATATCAAATGTTTCACCGCTTGCTGTTTTACGACCATGAAACTGGCGACCATACCAAGACGCAACACCAGTTTGGCTGAATTTACGAACGGTATTAGAAGCAACAGTGTTTAGCTTTTCAATCACTGAAGGCTCATCCTTCGGGATATCAATTTTTGCAGCGATTGTTTGGCGACGAATTTGATCACCAGAACTCTCAGTGATTGAAAGACTATTAACATTAGAAAAACGAGTATTAAAGTTTTGAGAATCTTTACTTAATACACGAGCTGCCAAATTAGAACCGTCTACATCATTGTTTAAAGATGATGACTGTACCATTTCCGCATGTAACGGGCTTAAACTTAAGCCTGCTGTTAGCACTAGAATATATTTTAGCGAAAACTGCATTGATTAAACTCCTAGAGAACATGCTTTTCTATTTCAATCTATTTAAAAAAAACAGCCTTGAAACATAGTGCACATGTCTAATTATTCATGTTTTGCAATTACTTTACTTGCGGCGATAATATTCATCGCTTACGAAGTGTGTCTAGTCTTTAACGATAAATAGCTACAAAAAGGGTAAATGCTTACAGATTTAGTATGAAAAATAACCAGTATTGTAACAAAATATGTATTCTGATTGAATTTCGATCTCTGCATATGTTTTTTTTATTGACATTTGATATTTGTGGAAAAAGCTAGCCTATCGGCTAGCCACTTCTGTGCCTAATAACCACACTGCCGTGGCATACATCCGACTCTTATTATACGTGGTAATTGCTTGGAAATTAGGGTAGGTAATATAGTAAATTGGCCCTGAATAATCCTGTAGTTGAATGACATTAACCAGTTCTAAATCATCAATTTTCACGATTGGGTCAATTGGCGAAATTCCTCTTTTTTTCAACTCACCATAGGGTATTGGTTGAGTTAAATCTTTGGCAATGACTTCATCGGGGTTGTTGCCTAAATAGCGCGCACGGAAGCCAATTGGTCGATCTCGTTGCCATCCGTGTTGCGCTAAATAATTTGCAATTGAACCAATGGCATCTTCAGCGGAATTTCTTAAATCAATGTGGCCATTGCCATCGTAATCCACACCCAATTTTTGGATATTACTGGGCATAAATTGTGGATAACCAATTGCCCCTGCATAAGAGCCGACAATACTATTGGTTGGATAACCTTCTTTATATGTCCATGCAATCAGCGCAGCGAGTTCATCACTGAAATAATCCGCTCGACGCGGATAACCAAAGGCAAGGGTAGCAAGTGCATCACGGGTAATGAAGCCACCTTTATTCGCACCGTAACCTGTTTCTACGCCTAAAATGCCAAGAATAATGGCTTTAGGAACACCAAATTGCTGCTCAGCTCGATTCAAGGCATTTTCGTACTGATTTTCGAAACGTACACCACGCTGAATGGTCCCTTCGACTAAAAACATCGAACGATAGTCATACCAAGCTTTGCTTTCACCTGGACGAGTCATAATCGTTAAAATATTGGGTAAGTTTCGTGCACCGCTCATTGCCGCATCGATTTGTTCGCTACTTAAGCCATAAGTCGTCATGGCTTTTTGTTT
>DAOMAH010000266.1:0-3024 GCA_035426725.1 Acinetobacter sp. | reverse complement strand
GACCTAGTTCTAAATTCCGATCAATTGGATGTTCACAGCTTTTTGCTTGAGGTTGGATGTTGCGTTGCAGCAAATTTTTCCAAGCATTGGCAGGGGTTTTATCACACCAAATCTGCTTAGAAACAGCAATAGATTGCGGTTTTAATGGATAGATAAAAAGATAAAGCGTGTAGTTATTCAGCTTATCCAGCTCAGTTTCTAATTTCTTACAATAAGGGCAATTCGGATCGGAAAAAATCGCAAGTTGATGTTGCCCATTTCCTTTGATGATTTTTATCGCATCTTTTAAGGGTAGCTGCTTCCAGTCCATCGAGTTTTGTTGGATGACTAAATCTTTCGTGAGATTCTTTTGATCCTTTAACCGAATCATTGAACCTAAAAAGATATGCTGTGCATTTTCCCCTAAATAAACAATTTGATCATCGAGTTTGGCACTATATAGTCCAGCCATTTCTGTGGCTTGAATTTGCGTGATGCGCAAGTTTGGATATTGTTTGGCTAGGTTATTTCGTACAGTTTCTACATTTGCTGAACTTACCGTGGCTAAGCACAATAAAAGGCAAAACACACCAAACTTTTTCATCATTGCCAAATCTCTATTCCAAATGCTGCGCTATTGTAGTGTGTCTAAAAGAAAATGAAGTGTGTTGTTTACCGAGCAGCAACTAAAAAGTCATTGTTCAATGTTTCACGTGGAACATTTAACCTAAATTGGTATATTTCATAGCTAGATTGAGTCATAAATATCTAAAAGAAAGCGGGGTCAACCACTAGCATGACCATGAAATCATCCGCAGATAAGCTTTATGGGATAAAACGCTATTTGCTTTTGATTTTTAAACAGTTATTTAAATGATAAAACGACGTTTTTTCTAAGTTGATGGTTGCTCTTAGAGCAGGACTGAACGCTTAACCTTGATCTAAAGTCTAAAAAAAGCATATAGTCGAGTCAAATGAAAAGTGTAAATAGTGTGAAAGGAAGGAAAACCGTGACAGCATTACCGCAAAAATTACAGGCAATTCTTGATAACGGGCAAGGCCCAGCTGCACGTCTCGTAGATAAAATGCCTCGGTTAGTACACGAGTCTATTGCAAAGGTGTTGGGTTATCCGTATCACTATCCAAACTTAGATGCTTTTACTAAATGTTTGATGGCAGTCCAAATTAAACAAGGTCGTACGGGGCTTATTGGTGAAGATCCAATTGAATCCAGACGCCATTTTGATGCCCAAATGCAGGCACTTTTTCATAAAGCAACATTTATTGAATCGGTTGAAGATATTCGATTGCCCTTGCAAAGCGGAACCTTATTTGCACGACATTATCACCCAGCGCCTAACAAAAAATTGCCGATGATTGTTTTTTATCATGGTGGTGGTTTTGTGGTGGGCGGATTGGACACCCACGATGAAGTGTGTCGGTTAATTGCAAAATATGCCAAAGCACAAGTGCTTAGCATCGACTATCCGCTTGCACCTGAAGCATCCCCACAATTGTTAATTAAATCCAGTGAAGATGCACTGGCATGGGTTTATCAAAATCGCCGTCAACTCAAAATCTATAAAAATCACATTGCCGTTGCTGGGGATAGCGCGGGAGGCAATATTAGTACTGTGGTTGCACAGCAAACCATTGGCAAGGCCTATGCACCGCAAGCGCAGCTACTGTTTTATCCTGTCGTAGATTTAAAAAGTAAGCATCCTTCTTTCTATGCTTATGGCGAGGGTTTGGTGCTGACGAATCAAGATGTTGAAAATGCAACGATGCATTATGCAACACAACATCAGGTGGCTTTAGACGATCCAATTGTTTCACCAACCTATGGTCAATTGAAGAAACTAGCTCCCACCTACATTATCACTGCAGGTCACGATATTTTGCATGATGAAGGTGAAATTTATAGTCATAAATTGAGACAAAACGGTGTCAAAGTCGAATATGTCAACTATCCAGATCAAACACATGGATTTATTAATATCACGATAATTTCAAGTAAAGCCAAACGTCAAACGATCGAAATTATTAAAAACTTTAGAAAGTTTTGGGATCAACACAATTAAAAATTTGATGAATAGTTGTTTTCTCGCGTTGACTCTGAGCTTATTGTTAACAAATCAAAATCGTAATTTGGTCTGTGCAAACTTAAGCTAAGCGTGCACACCAATCATCTAACCATAGAGAAAAGTAATGTTTAAAAAAATCGTAATGGCAGCTGGTTTAATCATGATTAGCAGCCAATTGTTTGCCAACACTTTTGTAGAAATGAAAACCTCAAAAGGCGTGGTTGAAATAGAGCTATACAATGATAAAGCACCTGTTTCGGCCAAAAATTTTGAAAATTATGCAAAAAGCAATTTTTATAACGGCACAATTTTTCATCGCGTGATTCCAGGTTTTATGGTTCAAGGTGGCGGTTTAGATGTCAATCTGATTGAGAAAAGCACCAAAGCACCCATTATCAACGAATCAAGCAATGGACTTAAAAACACACGTGGCACTTTAGCAATGGCACGTACGAGCGATCCAAACTCAGCGACCAGTCAATTCTTTATTAATGTTGTTGATAATAGTTTTTTAAATCGCTCGGCAATGGATGCAGGCTATTCCGTTTTTGGTAAAGTCACTAAAGGAATGGATGTTATCGACAAAATCGTCAATGTTCCTACGACGAACTCAGGAATGAATCAAAACGTACCGAAGCAAGCGATTAAAATTATTAGCGTGCAGATAAAAAACAATAAGTAAGACGTAAAGCGGAAATAAAAATAGATATTTCTGCTTTATTTTCAAATGATTAAGCAGAAATTTAAAATGCGCGTGTGTAAAAAAGCAACATGCGATAAAACAAAGACTTAAAAATACTTGCGCGAGTAAAATAAACTCCTATAATGCACGCATCCTAACGCAGTATAGAAAAATAAACTTTGCACTAGAGCGGAGTCAAATTTTTTATTGCTTAGATTTTATTACTGACGAAGTAGTAAGAAGTTCCTTAAGAATTGAAGAAGAACAACTTGTGTGGAT
>DAOMAH010000265.1:0-3035 GCA_035426725.1 Acinetobacter sp. | reverse complement strand
CGCAAGGTCAGTTGCAAAGGTAAACACGACAACAGATTGCGTGAAGCCGCACGGTAGTAGTTCAGCCGTGCTGCTAAGGTGCGTATGCTGTTATAGCCAGTGGTACGGAATATAAATGTGCCAAATTCATCCGACTCATCTAAGTTGACATGCAAGCGTCCATAGGGCTTGCAGTTGCCGCCTTGTGCCAATGGGCATAAATCGGGTGATGGGCATGGCAGTTGTTCTACGCCTTGCGCTGTGATGCGCTGACAAGTTTCACCATTGCCAACACAGATCGGTCTACCTGTTTTACGGTCAAACAAGCTATATTCGGCACGTAGGTTTAGGTCAGGGTCGTTAAAGACCATGCGTACTGGTATGGTTCTGAGTTTTTGGTTTTGTGCTTTGGCACGTAGCTGTTCATCTAAGGGGTGTTTGACCCAACCGTCTTTGCCTTGTATTTGACTGGTGATGGTAAATTGGTCGTCTTTTTCAGGCAGGCGTATGCCGTTTTTTTCGACCACTTTGCCAATGCTAATGCGTCCTAAGACTGGTGGGGTGATGGCTAAACCTTTAATCATGGTGGTGTCCTCTAGGTTGTTGTGTTGTGGGTTGTTGCGTTTGGTGTTGAGCTGTATGGAGCGTTTGCTTGTTGCTGCTTAATAAAAAATTTGGGCATAAAAAAGCCCATGCGTTGCGGCATGGGCTTGGTGGGTTTGGCATCGGTCTATTCTGCGTTCGGGTAAATCTGAAAGCGGCGTGAACCTTGTTTGGTTTGTGGAAATTGCGAAAGGTACTCTGGGTGCTCTTTTAGTAAGGCTTTACTGTCTAGGCTGATCGAGTCTTTGGACTTTTTCCAAGTGACTGAGCCAGTGCTAAAAGTGGCACGTTCAGCGTCTTGCATTTGAGCTTGTAGCTGATGCTTGAGTAGATCGAACTGCTCTTGATGCTGTTCTATCAAGTTGCGTGCTTGGATGAGCTGCTCAAACTGCTGGTTGGCGTTTGGGTCTGCCGATAGGTCGGTGGTCACAAGCGGTACATGCTCTGGATACAGCAGTTGTAATGCCTTCGCTGCCGATTCACTGGCATCTGCATCGGGTGGTACGTCATTTTCTACGCACTCCCAAAAGTGTCGTTCGGCATTGACGATGTGTTCAATCACCGCATCGCTGCGTGTGACCTTGTAGATTTTGGTGGCATGTCCACAGATCAGCACACAAATATGCGCTGCTTGTTTTCCTGTCACCGCCAGTTGATGTTGCACCTGACACAGCACATATAGCGGTACACCATCACGCCATAGCTTTGCGCCATATTCACCTGCGGTTTTGCATTCCAGTATTTGCACGTCGTCACTCCCGACAACCGCATAGTCGAGGTTGGCGAGCATAAAGTATTTATCAGGCTCGGGGTGCTGTAGCACCGCATTGACCCTGCGTACCTTGCTGTTAGTGTGCAAGCTGTAGTATTCGGCTACCAGTGGCTCTAGGCGTTTCCCCCAATACAGCGGGGCATGTCCTTCGCTTTCGTCTTCAATGGATTGCTGTATGCGTCCAGTTTTAATCATCCATAGTTCTAGCATCGACATATAGGGGTTAAGCCCACATGCTGCGGCACAGTCACTACTGCCGATGCCTTGTTTACGGATGGCTAACCATTCGGCTTGGCTGAGCCGTTTGGTTTCTACAAAGCGTTTCGCTCGGTTTGGTTTAGCTAGGGTGGCGCGTGGTGGTCGCACCGTACCTGTGGTTGCTGCAATGGCTAAATTCATTTTACTGTCCTGTAATGTGAAATTGCGGGCATAAAAAAGCTGTGTCGGCAGACACAGCTTTGATTACGATTGCAATTGATGGTTGTGGGGTGGATGGGTGATGTTGGGTTGATGCGTAGTTACTTATGCAATCATGCGTAAGGCTTGCTCTAAGCCACGTTGCTTTAAGCCTGCACCTGCACCAAACCAAGCGGAATCAAGTCGGTGGTCTTGGCTCATGGCACGGCGTTCGTGGTCGGCAAACTCGGTGATGCTGCACAGTAAGCCGTAGGCGGTGTCTTTGGCTGAGCTGAGTTCGGCACCGCGTCCATGACCATTAAA
Source organism: Acinetobacter sp. (assembly GCA_035426725.1). Lineage (GTDB taxonomy): Bacteria > Pseudomonadota > Gammaproteobacteria > Pseudomonadales > Moraxellaceae > Acinetobacter. The sequence goes on along the minus strand of DAOMAH010000265.1, from coordinate 961 downwards.
CATGGTCATTACTTTCGACATGGCACGTCCGTTCGGTTCAGTCTTTTGTTCAGCTTTGGCTGTACCGTTCGCTTGCGCCTGTGTTGCCACATTGCGGTAGAACTGAATAATGCCTTCATCCTGTTCGGTGCTGCTGAGGCTGCTATTGTTAAACACCGCATCGAAGTAAGCTGCCGCTTCTTGCTGTGTCACTTTGCGTTGGCTGAGTTTCTTCATTTCGTACATGTGTTCATCCCATGCACGGACTGATATGCCAAGCTGTTGTTTGATTTTATCCGCCTCAAACTTGGTGCTATGCGGCACTTTAACCACGCCTGCATTGTTGCTTTGTCCTTTTAGGGCAATGGCTAAGGTGTTGTTGCACACCACACGAATTGAGGTGAATTGTGCGGTAGTGGAAAGCGTACCGTCACATGCTGTTGCCAGTAAAATATAGCCATTGCTAACATCCTTACCCTTAAGGGCGGTAGATTGTCCTGTGCGTGCCAATGCCCAGAATTTCTTACCACCTTTGAGTACGCCTGCGGTTTCCAGTTCAAAGCCCGATAGCTCGGTTAAATCACGGTAGAACTCCAAAATTTCTTTGGGTTGCACTTCTTGGTAGCGTTGGCTGACAACAGATAGCGGTGCATGGGTGTCTGAGCGGTACAGTACGCGTTGTTCTTCAAAAGGCATGATAATGCTTTGCCCACGATGGTTCTGTGCCATGTAGCTCACATCAGAGCTTTCTATACGCCAGTCCATGCCTGCTTGTTGTGACCACACTTCAATCGGTTGGTTTTGGGTGAGCTGATTGCCTAGACCATGCCAAGGGGTTTGACTGACATAAGCCATTTGTTCGAGTAAATGCGCCATGATGATTTCTCCTGTCCCTAGTTGAAATTGCGTTGACATTGATGGCAATGAAAATAGACTCTCGGCTGTTGTGACGGTTGCACAAAGCTGTCGATCAAGCCTCCCA
>DAOMAH010000264.1:0-3040 GCA_035426725.1 Acinetobacter sp. | reverse complement strand
TTGGCAATTTCCCACAGTGTCGATGGGGCTTGGGCCAATTATGTCCATTTATCAAGCACATATTCAGAAGTATTTGATGAATCGTGGTTTGATTAAAGAAGAAGATCGCAAGATTTGGGCGTATTTGGGCGATGGTGAAATGGATGAGCCCGAAAGTTTGGGGGCAATTTCACTGGCAGGTCGTGAAAAACTCGATAATTTGGTTTGGGTGATCAACTGTAATTTACAACGCTTAGATGGCCCTGTTCGTGGCAATGGCAAAATCATTCAAGAGTTAGAATCCATCTTCCGCGGTGCAGGCTGGCGTGTAATTAAAGTAGTTTGGGGGCGGCATTGGGATTCTTTACTCGCTCAAGACCATTCAGGTGCATTGAAAGCACGGATGGAACAAGCAGTGGATGGAGATTACCAACGCTATCAAGTCAAAGGTGGCGCATACGCACGCGAGCACTTTTTTGGTCAATACCCTGAAACAGCTGAATTAGTTAAAAACTTGAGCGATGAAGATATTGATGCACTCAATCGTGGTGGGCATGATCCGTACAAAGTGTTTGCCGCGTATGCCGAAGCCTGTAAAAGTAATGGACAACCGACCGTAATATTGGCGAAAACCGTTAAAGGTTATGGTTTATCTGATGAAATTGAAGCGGTGAATAAAACCCATCAAATTAAAAAAATGCAGCTTGAATCCTTACAGTATGTGCGTGATCGTTTTAATTTACCGATTGAAGATGATCAATTGGAAGATTTGCCGTTTTATCGTCCTGCAGAAAACTCGCCTGAATTGAAATATATGAAAGCTCGCCGCGAAGCTTTGGGCGGTTATTTACCTGCACGTCGAAAAGAAAGTACGGCTTTACCTATCCCCGATTTATCAATTTTTGACAGTGTATTACAAGGCAGCGGTGAGAAAGTGCAATCGACCACCATGTTGATGGTGCGTTTGATTGCGGCATTATTAAAAGAAAAAGCCATCAAAGATCATGTGGTGCCGATCGTACCTGATGAAGCTCGCACTTTTGGTTTGGAAGGCATGTTCCGTCAACTCGGTATTTATGCGGCAAACGGACAAAATTATACGCCTGAAGATAATGAACAGCTGATGAATTATCGTGAAGCCAAAGATGGCCATATGCTACAGGAAGGCATTAACGAAGCTGGGGCGATGAGTGCATGGACGGCATTGGGTACGAGCTATTCCACCAATAATCTGCCGATGATCCCAATGTATATGTATTACTCAATGTTTGGTTTCCAGCGTATTGGTGATCTTGCATGGGCGGCTGGCGATGCACAGGCGCAAGGCTTCTTGTTGGGAGCAACAGCAGGTCGTACCACACTGAACGGTGAAGGCTTACAGCATCAAGATGGTCATTCGCATCTCTTGGCAGGCACCATTCCAAACTGTATTTCTTATGATCCCTGTTTTGGTTATGAGCTGGCGGTGATTGTGCATGATGGTTTAAAACGCATGTATCAGAATCAGGAACGAGTGTTTTATTATTTAACGGTGATGAATGAAAACTATGAACATCCTGCCATGCCTGACGGAGTAGACGAGGGCATCAGACGAGGCATGTACTTGCTCGAAAAAGATGAGCAGGCAAGTGTTCAATTGTTGGGTTCAGGTGTGATTTTACGTGAAGTAATTAAAGCTGCCAAAATCCTACGTGATGAATATCAAGTTCATGCCAATGTTTGGAGTGTGACCAGTTTTAATGAATTGGCGCGAGATGGTATGGCATGTGAAGAATACAATCGTCTGCATCCATTGTCTGAGGCTGCTAAAGAATCGTGGGTCTCACAACAGTTACGCCTTTCAGATGGCATTGTGGTGTCGGCAACCGATCATATGCGTGCCTATAGTGAACAAATTCGTGCCTACCTTCCCGACAGTCGCCCCTATGTGACTTTGGGGACAGATGGATATGGACGGTCAGATACGCGCGCGAATTTACGCAGCTATTTCGGGGTCGATGCAGCGCATATCGTAGTGGCGACCTTGAAAAAATTAGCCGATGAAGGCGAGGTAGAAAACCGTTTAGTGAAAGATGCAATCTCCTCTTTTGAACTAGATACTGATCGACCTGTGGCATGGGCACCGCAAGCACACCCAGAAGTACAAGCAGTGGCTGAATACCATGACAATCAAACTGGTGAGGGGAATCAATCATGAAAATCCTAGCACCTGATATTGGCGTCGAAAAAGCACTAGTTGCAGAAATCTTGGTTAAAGTGGGCGACTGTATTGCAGTTGAAGACAGCCTTTTGGTTTTAGAATCAGATAAAGCGACGGTTGAAGTGCCGAGCACAGCAGCAGGAGTTGTTAAAAGCATTTTGGTTCAACAAGGTGATACCGTAACCGAAGGTGTAGCATTGATTGAACTAGAATCTGATGTTCAAACTTCTGAAACTGAGGAGCAGAAATCAGAAGTACCACAGGTAGAAGCAAAGTCTGTAGAAATTGAACCATCAGCGCAGCCTGCGCCATCTCAGGCTGAATCTATAAGCCAAGTGGTTGATGTGAAAGTCCCTGATATTGGTGTGGAAAAAGCACTGGTTGCTGAAGTCTTAGTCAAAGTTGGTGATCAGATTGAAACCGAACAAAGTATCGTGTTGCTTGAGTCAGACAAAGCCACGGTAGAAGTGCCAAGTTCAGTGGCAGGTACGGTGGAATCCATTCAAATTAAGGTGGGTGATAGCGTCAAAGAGGGCGTGGTATTAATCCAAGTCAAAACAGTACCGAATCAAACGCAATCTACTTCCGAGCCATCAAATGACCTTGTACCGTCAGCTAATGAGATTGGATCCCCACCCAGCATAGTTCAGGAATCAACGGTGGCTACACCACAACCTTTGACCCAAGCACAAGAAAGCGACAACGCCAAAGTCTATGCAGGGCCTGCGGTACGTAAATTGGCACGTGAATTAGGCGTGGTTTTAACTCAAGTTAAGGCTTCGGGTGAGCATGATCGTGTGATTAAGGAAGATGTATTTGCTTATGTGAAAACACGTCTAACTGCACCACAGTTTGCATCTA
>DAOMAH010000263.1:0-3056 GCA_035426725.1 Acinetobacter sp. | reverse complement strand
AATTGATAAAGATGTAACGTGTCTTGCGAATTTAGAACGGGACACGCATTTGTATAAAACGGAAATTAATGTGTTCGCCTATTTGTCTAAACGTACACCCGTGACTTTTTGAATGTCATCAAAACTGACGTCAGGCGCTAATTCCACAAGTTTTATACCATGTGCCGTAACATCGAGTACGCCTAAATCGGTAATGATGCGATTGACCACGGCCTTTCCTGTTAGTGGTAAGCTGCATTGTGGAACAATTTTAGGTGTACCGTCTTTGGCGCAGTGCTCCATTAACACGACGACTTTTTGTACGCCTGCAACCAAGTCCATCGCACCGCCCATGCCTTTGACTTTTTTGCCCGGAATCATCCAGTTGGCTAAATCACCATGTTCAGATACTTCCATCGCGCCTAATATTGCAATATTGACATGCCCACCTCGAATCATGGCAAACGATTCAGCACTGGAAAAAAATGCAGCGCCTTGACGTGCTGTCACGGTTTGTTTACCCGCATTGATCAGGTCTGCATCTACCGTTGCCGCAGTTGGAAACTCATCAATGCCGAGTAAGCCATTTTCAGACTGTAGCCAAACATCAATATTTTCTGGAATATAGTTCGCCACTAAAGTGGGTAAACCGATGCCTAAATTGACATAAAAACCATCTTCTAATTCTTGTGCTGCGCGTTGCGCCATTTGATTACGTGTCCAAGCCATTTGCTTATGCCTCTGTCTTTAAAGTCATTTGTTCGATACGTTTTTCTGGTTGCGCATTCAACACAATCCGATTGACATAAATACCCGGTAAATGTATTTGATCTGGGTCTAATGTACCGACTTCAACAATTTCTTCGACTTCGGCAATGGTGATTTTTCCAGCCATTGCACATGCTGCGACACAGGAAGCGTTTAGGGCAGCAGAAGAGGTATTTGCCGAGTTAGCAAATAATTCCTAAATAAGTTTGGCTATGTGTATTTGATTTTATTTTGCAGTATCAAAACAGTTTGAATGAATAAGCTTACGATATGAAAGACATAAAAAAAGAGCATGTAAAAACATGCTCTTTTTTTTGCAGAAATTACTCAGATACGATAGTAACGAGAACTTCAGCAACAACATCATGGTGCAATTGAATTGCGATGTTGAATTCGCCAGTGTGACGAAGTGCACCGTTCGGTAAACGAACTTCAGCACGGTCAACAACTAGACCTGCATTGGTTAAAGCGTCAGCGATGTCACGCGTACCAATCGAACCAAATAGTTTACCCTCATCGCCCGCTTTCGCAGTGATTACGATATTCACTTCGTTCAATTGTTCAGCACGTGCATTTGCAGCAGCTAAAATATCAGATTCTTGTTTCTCAAGTTCAGCACGACGCGCTTCAAAAGCAGATGTATTTGCTTCAGTAGCAGAAACTGCTTTACCTTGTGGAATCAAGAAATTACGACCGTAACCAGCTTTAACTGATACTTTGTCGCCTAATTTACCAAGGTTTTTAATGCGTTGTAATAAGATAATATCCACGGCTCAACCTCACTTATGATTGTCAGTGTAAGGAATCAAAGACAAATAACGCGCTTGTTTAATCGCTAACGCTAATTGACGTTGATAACGAGCTTTAGTACCTGTAATACGGCTAGGAACAATTTTGCCGTTTTCAGTAACGTACTGTTTTAATGTGTCAATATCTTTGTAGTCGATGTATGCAACTTTCTCAGCTGTAAAGCGGCAGAACTTGCGACGACGGTAAAAACGTGCCATTGATGTTCTCCCTTATTCAGCATCTTGCATTGCGTGTTGTGATTCTTCACGTTGCGCTTTACGCGCACGTTTTTCTTCAGCACTTTTCGCAAGTAAAGATTCTTCAGTAATTGCATGTTCACGACGAATAATGATGTTACGAATAATTGCATCGTTATAACGGAACAATTCTTCTAATTCATCAAGAGTCGTTTGACCACATTCCACATTCATAAGAATGTAGTGTGCTTTGTGAATTTTGTTAATTGGGTAAGCCAATTGGCGGCGGCCCCAATCTTCTAAACGGTGAATTTGACCTTCAGCTTCTTTGATCTGAGAGATATAGCGTTCAACCATACCTACAACTTGATCGCTTTGGTCTGGATGTACCAGTAGTACGATTTCGTAGTGACGCATTGTCAGCTCCTTACGGATTTAGCAGCCCCTAATTATAAAATTAGAAGCAAGGAGTCATAACCCTAAAGTTATGTCGCAAATTGCGAAGGTGAGATTTTAGACATCTTTGATTGAAATCGCAAGTGAAATCAGGTTTTAGGGCGTAGTAAAAACACAACATAACCTCTAAAAAAACGATCATTCGGCTGATTTAGCGTTGTTTGCCAAATGCCATGCTGAACCAACCCAATTTTATAAGGCAATTGCATGGACGATATTCGCTTTAGATATTCCCCATAATTCGGAATTGTTGTTGTACCTTGATAGCTTTGAAGCACTAATTCATCAATATTTTGTCGGAGTATATGTAACGTATTTTGATCTTTTACATTCGTCCAATCGAGTAGTCCTGTAATACTTAATTTATATTTGGCAGGAAGTTGTTGTCTTAATTTTTCGAGAAAAATAGCATAGTCTTTTAAGTTATTGGTTTGACTATCAAAATCAATTTGAAGCCCTTGAACTTGATTGCCCTGATTTTTCCAATGTTCCATACGGCTAAAAATGGTTTGATAATTTTGTTCATCCCATGTCAAATGATGTGTGCGAAAAACCAGCCATATTTTTTGATGGGGCAGTTTGCGAATAGAAATACCTTGAGGAATCAAAACAGAACTTTGTTTTTGCTTCGAATATCGAATTTCACCCTGTAAAATGTAAAGTTCTTTTGATTGCACCAAATAAGGGGCAGATTGAATATTGCCCCAAATCCAAAATGAATCGTAATGATTGGCATTAATCCGCGTACTTGCAGATTGCGTGGGTTGGCAACTTGTCAGCATTAATAGAACGCAAGTATTGACCGCAGTTTTTAGCCATTTCAACATTGGAATTTACCAATAATATTTCAGTGATTTTGCCCAAGTT
>DAOMAH010000262.1:0-3065 GCA_035426725.1 Acinetobacter sp. | reverse complement strand
TTGCCTAAATTTGAAGAAGATTTATTTAAACTTCAAGGCGAAAAAGAATACTACTTGATTCCAACCGCAGAAGTGCCTGTCACCAATTTCGTGCGTGATGAAATTTTAGATGCAGATCGGTTACCACTGAAATATGCTGCGCATACGCCATGTTTCCGTAGTGAAGCTGGTTCTTATGGTCGTGATACGCGTGGTTTGATTCGTCAGCATCAGTTCGATAAGGTCGAAATGGTGCAAATTTCAAAACCTGAGCACTCAATGCAGGCACTCGAAGAGCTGACTGCACATGCAGAGGGCATTTTGCAGGCACTCGGTTTACCGTATCGTAAAATTTTGCTCTGTGGTGGTGATATGGGCTTTGGTGCAACCAAAACTTATGACCTAGAAGTGTGGGTGCCGAGCCAAGATACGTATCGTGAGATTTCAAGTTGCTCAAATATGGGCGATTTCCAAGCACGCCGTATGAAGGCACGCTACCGTGTCGATCAGAAGAAGATCGAATTGGTGCATACCTTGAATGGTTCAGGCTTGGCTGTGGGTCGTACTCTATTAGCAGTGATGGAAAACTATCAACGTGCCGATGGTTCTATTGAGATTCCTGAAGTTTTGCGTCCATATATGGGTGGTTTAAGCTATATTGACTAAAATGCATCGTATTTGTGCATAGTTATTGCATTAGTACAGTCAGATTAAAAAATATAGAGGCGTGATGTGGAAATTTTCCCAATCTCTTTAAAGTTGCAGAAGCAACGTTGTCTGATTGTCGGCGGTGGTCATATTGCCTACCGTAAAGCAAATTTATTGGTCAAGGCAGGTGCAATTGTCGATGTGATTGCACCTGAGATCGAGCCTGAATTACGCCAACTGGTTGAGCAATCAACAGGGCAATATATTCAAGCGCCTTTTTCTGACAGTATTTTGGCAACGCCTTATCGCTTAGTCATCGCTGCGACAGATCAGCCCGATGTTAATAAAGCTGTATTTGAGCAATGTGAAGCACGCAATCTTCTTGTCAACAGTGTGGATGATATTCCACATTGCCGCTTTATGGTGCCTGCCATTATTGACCGTTCACCATTGGTGGTTTCGGTTGCGTCAAACGGTGCGTCACCTGTTTTATCCAGACAGCTTCGCACGCAAATTGAAACGATTGTGCCGCATGGTATGGGTAAATTGGCTGAGTTTTCAGGTCAATGGCGTAAGCAAATTAAAGAAAAAATTTCCAATCCTGATGAGCGTCGTATCTTTTGGGAAAATCTATATAACAGTCCACTGAAAGAGCAAGTCTTTAATGACAATCTCGAGGTGGCAAATCATTTAATTGAACAAGCCTTAACTGAATGGACTGCGCCGAAAGGTGAGGTGTATTTGGTGGGAGCTGGACCGGGTGATCCTGAACTTTTGACTTTAAAAGCCTTACGTTTGATGCAGCAAGCCGATGTGGTAATTTATGATCGTTTGGTGTCTGCTCCGATTTTAGAATTATGTCGCCGTGATGCAACTAAGATTTATGTCGGAAAGGCACGTTCTAACCATTCAGTTCCACAAGATGGTATCAATGCGTTATTGGTAGAATATGCGCAACAAGGCAAACGGATTTGTCGCCTGAAAGGTGGTGATCCCTTTATCTTCGGACGTGGTGGTGAAGAAATTCAAGAATTGGTCGAAGCAGATGTGACCTTTCAAGTCGTTCCGGGAATTACCGCAGCTTCAGGCTGTTCTGCCTACGCAGGTATTCCACTGACGCATCGTGATTATGCGCAAAGTGTACGTTTCTTAACGGGTCATTTAAAGGAAGGTTCACCTGAACTACCTTGGAATGAACTGGTCTATGAAAACCAAACGCTAGTGTTATACATGGGCTTGGTCGGTTTAGAACGAATTTGTGAGCAATTGATTGCACATGGGCAACGTCCAAACATGCCTGTAGCGTTGATTTCAAAAGGAACAACCCCTGAACAAAAAGTGGTGGTCGGCACATTGGCAGATATTGCCAGTAAAGTGTCTGAACATCATATTGTCGCACCGACTTTGACCATTATTGGTGAGGTGGTGAGTCTGCGTGAACAGTTACAATGGCAATCCCTCCCAACCTCCCTTTAAGAAAGGGAGGAGTTCCCCTCTTTCGTAAAGAGGGGCTAGGGGAGATTTAAAAGTAGAGAAAATTTGTGATCCATGTCGTCCTATACGAGCCAGAAATTCCTGCCAATACAGGTAATATTATTCGTCTCTGTGCCAATACTGGCGCGCAACTACATTTGGTCAAACCTTTAGGTTTTGAGCTGGATGATAAAAAGTTAAAACGTGCAGGACTGGATTATCACGAATGGGCGAGAATGCAAATTTGGGACAATCTTGAATTGTGCCTTGCCGATTTAAAAGCAAACGGTGTTGAGCATGTTTTCCCACTTACCACCAAAGGTAAGGCAACACCGCATACTGTGGATTTGAATCGTTCGGTTGCATTGTTGATGGGGCCTGAAACCCGTGGTTTGCCTGAGCAAGTGCGTTTGATGTTTCCACAGGAAAACTGGATTTGTTTGCCAATGGCTGAAAATTCAAGAAGTTTGAATCTATCCAATGCGACCGCCGTGATTGTGTATGAAGCATGGCGACAGCAGGGTTTTTTGCCGTTGATTTAAGATTTTAATTAGAAAAAATTTTGATATCACAAATCAACTCAAATAAATAAGGCGCATATTGCGCCATATTTATTTCTCAATCTTACGAAGCTAGTTTAGTGTTTATCATCAAATTCATTATGCTGCGGGGCATTGTATTTAAAGCCCTTGGTTTTATAGCCCAAGTATAAAATACCAAACATTGCCCACCACAAACCGTATTTCAGAGCCGTTTCTTCAATTTCTAACCACATCGCAAAGACGCTCAAGAAACCGAGTAGGGGAATAATGACAAAACTTAGAATATCTTTGAAGTTTTTGGTGCGTCCGTCACGTAGGGCATAACGAGAAATCACCGATAAATTTACAAAGGTAAAGGCAATCAATGCACCAAAACTAATCATTGAAATGACAATATCTAGGCTCATAAAACCCGCAGATAAC
>DAOMAH010000261.1:0-3080 GCA_035426725.1 Acinetobacter sp. | reverse complement strand
ACACAAAATAACGTCAGACAATGGATTAACCGAGTTCGGATTGTGCCGGCTAATCAACCGTTAATTCCACCTGTAGTCGATAGACTCGCTCAACAGGCCATTTATGAAGGTTTATTGCAAGACAAACAAATTGAATGTAGTTATCGTGCTCGGACTCATCACGGCGAAGACAAAATCTATGTGTTGAATCCATTGGCTTTGGTACAAAAAGGTGCGGTCATTTATTTAATCTGCACTCGAAAAGATAAAACCGACGTACAAACTTTTGCTTTGCATCGTTTTAAAACAGCAACAGTATTAGATAGCCGTGCCTTACACCCTGTTAATTTTGATATTGATCACTATATTGAATCTGGTGCTTTAGGTTTCCGTGTCGACTACGACAAACCAACTGAACAAGTTCAACTTAAACTCACGATGACCGAAAATACAGCACTTAGCTTTTATGAAAGTCAGTTGAGTAAAGACCAGACGATAACACCTTTAGAAGAGAATATTGTGGAAGTCATAGCAACCGTTCCGTTTACGTCTCAGTTGGTTTGGTGGTTGCGGAGTTTTGGTAAAAAACTGCTGAATATTGAACCTGCTGCTGTTTACAATGCAGTCAAAGAAATTGAAGAAAATCCATAAAAAAAGAGAACCTTTCGGTTCTCTCAGACTTATTCTGCATTTTTATTGAACATTGGAGTTGTTCTTTGTTTCTAAATAGTTGAACTCATTTTCATCCCCGATTGAATCCAATGAGCTCATTGGGTCTTCACTTTACTGCAATGACTTAGCACATACATGCAAGATCGAAAGCATTATAGCGAATGGATTTCTTGGTCATATTTATTGTCCTCTTGTTAGAAAGTAAAATCACTATACCCAAGATTTTAGACACTGTGAAATAATAAAGATCGCAATCGAAAGCTGATTTTTTGCTATTCATTTTTGCAATAAAAAAGCTCCCTTTCGGAAGCTTCTTTGCATCACTTTTTCAACTTATGCTGAAAATGGATGACGAATAACAATGGTTTCTGCACGGTCAGGGCCAGTAGAAACAATATCAATTGGGCATTCAATCAATTGCTCAATACGCTTCACATACGCTAATGCATTGGCTGGAAGTTGATCCATTTGAGTTAAACCAACAGTTGATTCACTCCAACCTGGCAAGGTTTCGTAGATCGGCTTCAAGCATTCAAAAGAAATCGCATCAGAAGAACCTGCACAACCTGAATCAGCATCTTCATAGCCAACACAGATTTTGATTTCTTCCAAACCATCTAATACATCTAGCTTGGTTAAGCAAATACCAGATAATGAATTGACTTCAACTGAACGACGTAAAATTTCAGCATCGAACCAACCACAACGGCGTTGACGACCTGTAGACGCACCAAATTCATGTCCAACTGTACCTAAATGACGACCAATCGCATCACCAGTATCTGTAGCAGCATCATAATGCAACTCAGTTGGGAATGGACCTGCGCCAACACGCGTGGTATAGGCTTTAGTAATGCCCAATACATAGTCTAAATGCAATGGCCCCATACCTGAACCAGAACTCACACCACCCGCAGTGGTGTTTGAACTGGTCACGTATGGATATGTACCATGGTCGATGTCAAGCAATGAGCCTTGCGCACCTTCAAACATGATCGCCTTACCTTCTTTACGGTAATCATGTAAGACTTTAGTCACGTCAATCACGAGTGGTGCAAGCACTGCACGCCATTCGTTGCAAAGTGCGAGAACATCTTCAAACTTAACTTCTTCAACGCCGTAAAATTGAGACAATTGGAAGTTATGCAGCTCAAGCATTTCTTGAAGTTTTTCTTCAAGTAATGCACCACCACGAATCAAATCTGCTACACGTACTGCACGGCGAGCAACTTTGTCTTCATAAGCTGGGCCAATACCACGACCTGTCGTACCAATTTTAGCATTGCCACGTTTTTTCTCACGGGCTTGGTCAAGTGCAATGTGGTTTGGCAAGATTAATGGGCAGTTTGGAGAAATACGCAGGCGCTCTTTTACAGGCACGCCTTCTTGTTCCAAAATTGCCATTTCTTTGATCAATGCTTCAGGAGAAAGCACCACACCATTGCCAATTAAGCACAGTACGTTTTCACGCAAAATACCTGATGGAATGAGGTGTAATACAGTTTTTTTACCACCCACCACAAGCGTATGACCTGCGTTGTGACCACCTTGATAGCGTACGACCGCAGCCGCTTGATCTGTGAGCAGGTCGACGATCTTACCTTTACCTTCGTCGCCCCATTGGGTACCAAGTACCACAACATTTTTGCTCATAATAGCCTCATTACATCATGCTGTTGAAATTGGAAACCGAGTTATTAAACAACTCGGCAATTAAATCTTTTCAATCACCCATTGCCCGTTTTGAGACACCATTTGGTGGGTCGCATAAGGAACGGAGCTTAAATCATCATCGCCTAACAACTGCACCACACGTGAACCTTTGGCACGTGCTTGTGTAATTGCAACAAATAAATCTTGATCTTTACTGTTTGGGGCAACGATAGTTTCAATTTCAGCAAACTGTGCTGAGCCCAAAGCATATAAATCACAACTAAAGCCTGTCGCTGGACGCGCTCGTCCGAAGTGTTCACCAATGCCATCATAGCGTCCACCTTGAGCAAGTGGCGCAGCACGATTCGGTGCATAAATGGCATACATCAAACCCGTATGGTAGTGATAGCTGCGTAATTCAACAACATCCACACCAATGTTCAGATTTGACCAACGCGATTGGATTTCAGCTAATGTAGTTTTTAATGCGTCAAATTCATTTTTAAAATCGACGTCATTTAAAATATCTTGGCTTAAATGCGTTTGCAATGCGTCTAAATCACTGGCGTAGCGACCTAAAGCGTAGAAATCTGCACCCATTGTTAAGTCTTGGGTAAATTCTTCAAGTTCAGGTAAGGCTTTACGCTGATAGATATCAGAAAGTAAGTTTTCTGTGTTTTTATTCAACCCTGCACGTTTAACCAAACTACGGAATAAACCAACATGACCTAAGTCAAGATGAGCACCATCTAAAGTATGTGTGTGTTCAATCAATG
>DAOMAH010000260.1:0-3081 GCA_035426725.1 Acinetobacter sp. | reverse complement strand
ATCGCCCTTTCACGGCGGTAACCGGGGTTCGAATCCCCGTAGGGACGCCAAATTCAAAAAAGCCACTGATTAATTCAGTGGCTTTTTTATTTGTTATTCAGGTCCAATGCCGACCTGCACTTCAATACGCCCAGACTGGACACGAATGCCTCGAATTTCAAATTGATCTACCAATTGTTGTACCAGTTCACGGCTTTCTTGCAAAATATTCAGTCCTGGTAAAATACTAAAATCAGTCAGGCTTAATAGTTTATCCACCATCCACGAACGGTTATTAATAAAGTCGATAAATCCTGCTTGTTCAAGATCAATATACCAAAGTCGATGCCCTTCTTTTTGAATACCCGGCACATCACGAATTAAATGATTGATTAGAAAAGGAATAGGCAAAGCATTGATGACATCAAAACTAATATTGCCGACACGACGTGCTGCCCAATTGGTCAATGTACCACCATGTCGAATTTGCAAATCTAACTGTTCATCGGCTTGACGCAGACGAAGATATTTTTCCTCGCCAATACGACATTCCAACACATTAAATTCCAAAGAAAGCCGATAAAGAAACCGACTGTAATGCCCATCGAGTTCAATATGAAAACGATCATTGCCACATTCAACTTTAATGCCATCAATTTCTGAACGATCTATACGCTTGCGAATTTGGTTATTTAACAGCATTTCAGGCAAATAAAGGGTAAGGCTACTTTTACCCAATGAGGTTCTTGCCATGACCAATGCGACTTGACGCGCAGCTTCACTGGTTTCAGACACCATGCCGCGCACTGTGTTTCGAACGCCTAATACACCACGTTTGGTTTGATTACTCACATGATCAAATGCATCGAGTGCCGCATCAGCCACACCAGACAAGTTCCGTGACGTATCACTGGCAAACTCCACTGCATCTTGTGCATGTTGTATGGTTTTACTAATCAACCGACGTGACAAAGATGCTTTTTCATTTGATGAATCTTCAAGTGTATTCACTCGATCAGACACATTTTTTTTATCATCTTGTGGATTCAAGATGTTCTCCCTCTACCCTTTGTTCTTCACTCATTTCAATGCGTGATGGACTATTTTCATTTTGATGTAGATTAACATGTCACGCAGTGTAATTTGCGTATTTTTATTACACCGCTATGCAGCTTTTCGCTACTCTAATCCAAGTTCTGACTTGCATCTTGTTGCGGTTGTTCGGTTGATGCATTCGGCTGCGTGACACGAATTTGACTCAAACGAGTCGATTGGTAATTTGCTAATGCAGATTGGATGCGTTGGACTTTTTCTTGACCTGCGCTCACATGCAACTGAGCAAACTCTCTTAAAGCAACCCATGCGGCTTGTACGCTATCAAATTGTTGATCTTTAGCTAACTTTTGCTGCAACCAAATATCTAAATCTTGGGCATGTTTTTGCAATTCATATTGATACGCAAATAAGCCGCCTGCTAATGCCATCTCATCTAAATCTGACATTAATAATGCAGGTTGAATACGGTTCAATTTTTCAGTGTTCAGTTTTAAATAAGGCTTTAAAATTTCCTGTTGAAACCACGTCGCAAATGCTGTCATTTCGAGCACCACGGCATCTCGCTGTTCATACAGCGTACTTCGGTTTGGATGCTGTTTATCCACCCGCACATCACCCAAATAAGCCAAGATACCTTGCGCTAAAATGAGATCAATCACCCCTAAATCGGTACGGTTTTGACCTAGTGGAATGCTCTGTTTGATCACATTCAACCATTGATCTTTTTCAGCTGATTTGACTAAAAGCGAGAATGCTTCTGTATTTTGCTGAAATTGTTGCCATACATTTTTAAGTGATGCTATCGCAGTTTCCGCATCCACTGGAATGTCTTGTTGGGACAGTAAACGTAGCAATGCTGCTTGTATTGAATTAGATTGCGATAAGCCTTCTAAAATAGCGGGTTGAGTCAACAATTGTGGGGCATTGGCGATCACTTCTTTACTATAGGGAATTCGATATTCTCTGCCGCCAAATAAACCCCCTAATGATTTTCCTAGGGAATTAATTTCACGACCGACATCAGCTAAAAGCTTAGTTTCTTTGCCGCGTGTTTGCAGCATCACAGTTGGCAACAAAGTCGTAACCGCCTGATCTAACATCTGCTTATGTGCGTATTGATCAATAGGTTTTTCAAATTTACATAACAAATGAATTGCATATTCGACATCGCTGATATTCGGTTGGTAGTCAGGTTGATTTCGATTGAGCAAACACTCAATATAGCCATAAAAAGCACTTTCATTGCGCTGTTTGGCATGTTGTGCCGCCCATTCATATTGTGTAATGGCTTGTGTGTATTGCTTCGCGCCTGCATAAGCCTTTGCCAAGGCAATCGCCTGCTGCGAGCTTGGATAATGTTGTTGGAAATACGCCAATAACTCAATTTTAGCGTCCTGATCCAAACATGGCTCTAAACCACGCACGTAATGATTTAATTGCTGTTGCGTCAGTTCAGTATGAATAAAGTCCAAATGATATTTGACACATTGTTCATACCACGCATGTTTTCTAGCATGAGCGTCATAGGCAGGGATCAATTCCTTTTCAATCAAATCGATCAATTGCACCGCATAAACCCGATCCAGTTCGGTTTCATGTTGAAACGTCCATTGTTTCGGCAAACTGATTTTAAACATGCGTAAAATAAAATTTGCACTCAAATCTGGCTGTTGCATCGTCACCAACATCAATTTATCTTGAGTGGAAATCGACTCTTTGCCTTTATGAATGCGGGACAAACGTAATTTGAGAAGTGGCGTAGGTAGCATGATTTCTAGCGCATGATTAATTAGTCTTTTAACCAAGTTAGCATGAGTTTAGGTATTGTTGCGAACAAGTTTAGATAAGATGCGAATTGAGTGAAGATTGCGTTATGATGCTTTGCTATTTTAAATCTCTAAATTTCTAATTATTTTTAAATTAAATGCATTCAAAATTTTAGCTTTGATCTCATTTTCGCTAAACTAGACCAAACCATATAGGAATTTTCCATGCAATACCGTTGCCCTAAATGCCAAAGCGTAAAAATTATGCCTGTCAGCCAAG
>DAOMAH010000259.1:0-3092 GCA_035426725.1 Acinetobacter sp. | reverse complement strand
AAAGGAATCTTCATAAGCCTGACCCACTAGACCAGCAGCCAAAGGTGAATCATCAACCACACGAATCGTGGTGCTGGCATCATCATTTGAGTATTTGGTTGCCATTTGGCGCATTTGCTCAAGCGTACGTTGCTGCGCTTCTTCAGCCGACTTACGACGCGCTGCTTCTTCAGTCGCTTTTAATTGCGCTGATTGTGCTTCACGTGCTTTCTTTTGCTCAGCTGTTTCTGTTGGCTTAACCACCGGTGCTTTGATGATCTTGTCACTATTGCGCTTTTTCACAACTACAGCTGTTTTTGCAGGTGCTTGTGCATTCGCCCCAGAGGTATGTGCAGCACGCATTGCTTCTAAAGTCGCATTCGCTTTTTGTTCTGCATTATCACGAGCAGTTTGAACTTGATTTTCACGTGTCTTAACTTCTACACGTGCTTTCACGTCTGCATCTACACGCGCTTTAGCTTCAGCCGCAAGCAACTCAGGATTTGGTTTAACAAACACTTGTTTTTTACGCACTTCAACATTAATGCTTTTAGCTTTACCAGATGTACTGGTTACCTTAGCAGTCGTCGTCGTTTTGCGCTTGAGTTCAATCTTTCCAGTATTACTACTTTCTTGACCATGCACTTTTTTCAAGTAATTAACCAAAGTATCTTGTTGCTCTGTGGTAATAATGTCATCTGCATTACGTTGTGGTAAACCTGCATCGCGAACCTGTCCTAGGAGTTTCTCTACAGGACGTTCTACGCTGAGCGCTAACTCTTGAATCGACTTGTCCGTCATCTATTGTCTCCTAGTTAAACCATGATTCACGTGCTTTCATGATCAGTTGACCTGCTTTGTCATGACCTAAACCATCGATATCAGAAATATCATCAGTTGCTTGGTCTGCCAAATCATCGACTGTAATCACACCACGTGCCGCTAATGCATAAGCAATCTCGAGGGTAATCCCCTCCATTGCGAGAAGTTCTGCACTAGGCTCTTGAATATTTTCTTGCTGTATCAAAGCATCTGTTAACGCAGCTTCTTTAGCACGGCTTTGCAATAATTCAACTAAATCGGCTTCAAGCTCAATTTCGTCAAATGTTTCTGCAGGTACATAAGCAATTTCTTCTAATGAAGTGAAGCCCATTTCAACCAATGCCATTGCCAAGTCTTCATCAATATCAAGACGAGAAACAAACATGTCGAGATATTGTTGTGCCTCATTTTGCTGACGAGCACGATACTCTTCTTCTAACATCATGTCGAGTTTATAACCCGTTAATTCTGATGCTAAACGTACATTTTGACCTTGTGAACCAATCGCACGCGCCAATTGATCGTTGGTTGCGAAGATAATATCTGCACTGCGTGCATCTTCATCAAGCACAATACCCGATACATCTGCTGGCTCTAACGCGCTGGCAATATATTGCGCAGGGTCATCTGACCACACCACAACATCAATACGTTCGCCATTCAGCTCAGATTGTACCGCTTGAATACGTGTACCACGCATACCAATACATGCACCAACTGGGTCGATACGATGGTCATTGGTTTTCACGGCAATTTTTGCACGCACACCTGGTTGACGCGCTGCTGCTTTAATTTCAATGATTTCTTCAGAAATTTCTGGAATTTCTTTGGTCATCAATGCAATCAGCATTTCAGGACGTGCACGTGACAATAATAATTGTGCACCACGACCATCACGGTTAACGTTATATAAAATCGCGTTAATACGTTGTTTTGGACGTAACATTTCTTTGTGAATTGTTTCTTCGCGCGCCAAATAACCTTCAGCATTGTCACCTAGATCAATGATAAAGCCATCTTTGGTTTGCTTTTTCACTTCACCGTAAACAAGTTCGCCGACTTTAGATTCATACGCATCTGCAATCAAAGCACGTTCAGCTTCACGAATCTTTTGTACAATCACTTGCTTGGCAATTTGCGCAGCAATACGACCAAATTCAATCGATTCGACTTCCAATTCACGAATGTCACCAATTGACCACTGTGATGGATCTAAATCTGAAATCGCATCTTGGCAAGCTGGCATTTCATGATCTTCGTCTGCAACCACTTCCCATTGACGGAAAGTACGGTAATCACCCGTTTTACGATCAATTTCAATACGAAGCTCTGCTTCTTCTGCATGCGTGCCTTCGTAGAATTTTTTCTTCGTTGCTGCAACTAGAGCTTGCTCTAATGCCTCGAAGATTGCTTCACGACTAACACCTTTTTCATTACTAACCGTTTCTGCAACGGTAAGAATTTCGCGGCCCATAAGTCACCTACCGATTTCTTATAAAATTAAGTTAATATTAGTCTTGATAGATTAAATTTGCTTTATCAATATTATTACTATCAATTTCAAGCACATGATTACCTTCAACTTCAACCTGAATCATTTCACTTTCAAGATCTACAGCCAGTAATTTTGCTTGAAACTTTCGACGATTCTCGACAGCAGCAATTAATCGCAAAGCCACTTGTTGCCCAATAAAAGCAGGCATTTGTGATAATTGAAAAAATGGACGATCCCAACCTGGTGAGGAAACTTCTAAAGCATATTCACCTGAAATTGGGTCATGAACATCCAACATCGCACCGACTTGCTGTGTCACAAGTACACAATCTTGCACGCCAATACCACGCCCGTCTTCAACTTCACCCTCTTCATTCAAAACAGGTTCAGCATTCTCATCAATCGCTTTATCAATATAAATACGCAATAAAGAACGCTTACCTTGTGGTAGGAATTCAATCCCCCACAGATCTACACCACACGCAGCAACCGCTGGTGTGATCAAATCATGCAATGCTTGAGACTTATTTGATAATTTCATTTACTCTCGTCGCTCTCGTGTTCGAGCCAATCTATCTTAACCGTCTAGTGAAGCACGACTATTTGACCAATTGATGTCGATGCTACCCGATAGCTAAATTCAACCAATAAAAAAGGGCGTAAATCGCCCCTATATGACACAGAAAAGCAAAGCTCACTGTGCAAAAAGGCCCACCTTATTGTGAGCCTCTTTTTAGAAACTTGGTAGCGGGAGCTGGATTTGAACCAACGACCTTCGGGTTATGAGCCCGACGAG
>DAOMAH010000258.1:0-3096 GCA_035426725.1 Acinetobacter sp. | reverse complement strand
GCTTCAAAATTGGGAATGTCGAAAGCGATCTCCAAAAGGTGCAGCGTTGCTTTTACTTCGTATTTTAGATATTCAACCTGAGTTAATTTTTAATTAATACTATTTTGGGTAAGGATAATTATAGTGAACAATTTAACATTTAAAAGTTTATTAAAATTAATTGAAAACAACCCTTTAGATGAAAATAGTAGAGCGAAGTACGTTCGTCATAGGGATAAAAAACGATTTTTAGAGCTTTCTGAAAGTATCGTTCTTAATATTTTAGAGTTAGAGGATTATCAAAGAGAACAGAGTAAAGATGTATTTAAAAATTTAGATTACATTATTTCTTTTATTGGTTTTGGTCGAAAAAAGTCTTTATTTTGGGGCGTATTTAAAGTTCACAGTGGTAGATATAATCCAGAAAAAAATCATTATGAGTATGAGCTTGAGGAAATGCCTCAATTTAATGAGCTAAAGTTTAGATTAGTCATTGATTGGGGCGATGCAGAAAGATCATGGCACCAACATTACCATCATACTGATAAGAAAGTGATTGAGTTATATCCTGATCAGCCTATGGAGAAATTCCCAGGATATGAGTACATTAATTTGTCATGGAAAGAGTTGAAATATGTCATTGATATAGAATCATGGAAGACTGCTTTACAAAATCAAAAGGCTGTTTATCTCATTACAGATATTTTTAGTGGAAAAATGTATGTAGGGTCAGCGTATGGTGAAAATATGCTCTTAAATAGATGGCAAAATTATATTAAGAGTGGGCATGGTGGAAATATTGAATTAGAAAAGCTGAGCCGAGAATATATTGAAAATCATTTTAGATTTTCTATCCTAGACATTTTTAAATCAACGACTGATGATCAAGTCATATTCCGTCGAGAAAGTTGGTGGAAAAATACGCTACTCACAAGAACGTTTGGTTATAACGCCAATTAAGTGACAGAATGATAAGTATCAATCCGATACTCATCATAAAACGATGGATCATGTTATCTTCTATATCAAGACACCATTTGACGTTTAAAAAGCAACAAACACTTGTCACAACGCCTTCATCCACATAGCATACAAAACATTGAAGATAATAAATGATTTTGGATGACTCGCTGAAATGACCAGCCTTGCCCATCAAGCCACAGAAAACCGTTCCGTAGCCGAATTCACTGAACAAGCCTACCTCAATTATGCCATGTACGTGATTATGGATCGTGCATTGCCGCATATCAGTGACGGTTTAAAACCAGTGCAACGCCGTATTGTCTTTGCAATGAGCGAACTAGGTTTAAAGTCGACGGGCAAACCGAAAAAATCAGCTCGTACCGTCGGTGATGTACTTGGTAAATACCATCCGCATGGCGACTCGGCTTGTTATGAAGCAATGGTGTTGATGGCACAGCCATTTAGTTATCGCTATCCATTGGTAGAAGGTCAGGGCAACTGGGGTTCGCCTGATGACCCAAAATCGTTTGCGGCAATGCGTTATACCGAAGCCAAACTGTCGGCCTATAGTGAATTGCTGTTGAATGAAATTGGGCAAGGCACCAGTGAATGGCAAGACAACTTTGATGGTTCGATGAAAGAGCCGATTACCTTACCTGCACGTATTCCAAATATTTTGCTTAACGGCACAACGGGTATTGCAGTCGGCATGGCGACGGATATTCCGCCACACAACTTACGTGAAGTGATCAAAGGCACGATTGCTTTGATTCGTAATCCTGAAACCACCGATGAAAAATTAGCTGAATACATTCCAGCGCCAGATTTACCGACCAAAGCGGAAATTATTACTTCACCTGAAGAATTACTGAAAATTCAAACCACAGGCCGTGGTAGTTACCGTGCGCGCGCAGTCTATACCATCGAAAAAAATGAAATCGTGATTACTGAACTGCCTTATCAAGTGTCAGGCTCAAAAGTGGTCACGCAAATTGCCGATCAAATGATTGCGAAAAAGTTGCCGTTGGTGGCAGATATTCGGGATGAATCAGATCATCGAAATCCGACGCGTTTGGTTATTGTGTTGCGTTCAAATCGGGTCGATGCCGATACGGTGATGAGCCATCTTTTTGCCACCACCGATTTAGAGTCGAGCTATCGCGTCAATCTCAATATGATCGGCGCAGATGGTCGCCCGCAAGTCAAATCTATTCGCCGTATCTTATTAGAATGGATTGAGATTCGTAAGCAAACGGTGACTCGTCGTTTGCAATATCATCTAACGAAGATCGAAAAACGCTTACATATTTTGGCAGGACTTTTAATTGCCTATCTCGATATTGATACGGTGATTCGGATTATTCGTGAAGAAGATCAGCCAAAACTTGAGTTGATGCAGCATTTCAATATTGATGAGATTCAAGCGGAAGCAATTTTAGAACTCAAGTTACGTCATTTGGCTAAACTTGAAGAAATGGAAATTCGCCGTGAACAAGAAGAATTGGAAGCGAAAGCAGCCATTATTCGGGAACAATTGGCAAATCCTGAATCTTTGAAAAACTTAATTATCGGCGAGTTAAAAGAAGACGCGAAAAAATTTGGTGATGATCGTCGTTCTCCAATCGTGGCACGTGCCGATGCCGTGCAAATTAAAGAACAGGATTTAATGCCAGCGGAAACGGTTACGGTGGTGTTATCAGAAGCAGGTTGGGTACGAGCTGCAAAAGGCGCAGAGGTCGATGCGGCGAATTTGAATTATCGTGCAGGCGACAAATACCTTAGTCATGCAGTCGGGAAAACCAATCAAAGAGTGTATTTCTTGGATGAAACAGGGCGAAGTTACGCCTTGCCGATCAGTAGCTTACCGTCGGCACGTGGTTTGGGAGAACCTCTCAGCTCGAAACTTGCACCTACCAGTGGTGTTTCTTTCGTGCAAGTCTATGTCGATGAGGACAACAGTGAATTACTGGCAGCCAGTTCTAAAGGCTACGGTTTTAAAACGCAAGCCGCACAGCTCGACACCAATGCCAAAGCAGGCAAAGGCTTCTTAACGCTTTCCGACCAAGCCACCGTGTTACCTTTATTACCAATTCAACAGGCCACCCATGTCGCAATTTTAAGTTCTGCGGGACGGTTACTCATTGTTGATTTGGC
>DAOMAH010000257.1:0-3106 GCA_035426725.1 Acinetobacter sp. | reverse complement strand
CATTTGGTTTAAATCGACTGAATTTGGTGATGAAAAAGACCGTGTGGTAAAACGTCGCAATGGTCAAACCACTTATTTCGCTTCAGATATTGCTTACCATTTGAATAAGTTACAACGTGGCTATACTGACCTCGTGGATATTTGGGGCTCAGATCACCACGGTTATATTTCACGTGTAAAAGCCGCCATTGATGCAATGGGCTATGACTCGAAAAAACTCACCGTACTTTTAGTTCAGTTCGTGAGTTTATGGCGAGGTGGCGAGATGGTACAAATGTCTTCTCGTTCAGGGCAATTCGTGACTTTGCGTGATTTGCGTAAAGAAGTCGGCAACGATGCTGCGCGTTTCTACTATGTGATGCGTAAGTCTGAACAGCACATTGACTTTGATTTAGACCTTGCAGTTTCGCAAAGCAAGGACAATGCCGTGTATTACATTCAATATGCGCATGCCCGTATTTGCCGTATGTTAGAAAAAGCGGCATCTACAGATATTAGTTTTGATGCTGTAGCTGCGCGCGAACATGCTTCTCGTTTAGAACTTGATGCTGAAACAGAAATATTAGCAAAACTTGCGGCTTACCCCGATATCTTAGTGCGTGCTGCCAATGCCTATGAACCACATCAAATTGGTAACTATCTTAAAGAGTTAGCTGCCTTGTTTCATGGTTGGTACAATGAGCATAAGGTTTTGGGTAATGATGCCGCACTTACACAAGCGCGTTTATTACTTTCAATCAATGTACAGCAAGTTTTAGCCAATGGTTTAGAATTGCTCGGAGTTTCCGCTCCCGAGGCGATGTAAATAGTAAAGCAACGCTTTACACATCGTCGCAAGACCTTGCGCCATATATGGCTCATATGCTCGAGTTGCCATGTAATCAGTAGAGCAAAGCATTATTTCTCAAGATAGTGCTTTGTTTTCAATCAAATCCCAGTTACAAATAACAGAATAAGATTAAGAGGAATTTCAGGTGTTTGGAAAAACGCAACGTGGTGTATCTGAACGACCAAATAAACCAAAAAAACCACTGATTCCGAAGTGGCTGAATATGCTGGTTTCTGTATTAGCATTGCTCTGTTTCGGAGTGATCTTAATGCTATGGCAACCATGGCAACCTGTTGCAACCAAGAACCAAGTCCCTGCTGAGAATGTGCAAGAAGAAGATACCAACAAGGATTACCGTTTCTACGATTTACTGCCGCAACAACAAGTCACGCCAATTCCAGAACAAGCCGTACCTGAAACCAAAACTCAGGAACAAGTGATGATTATTGAAGCACCACAGCCTGAAAATGTTGCTGATGACACAGCAGGCGGCATCTCAGGTGAAGATACACCTCCTGTGCAAGCCACGTATATTTTGCAGGTGCGAAGCTATCCAGACCCTGACAGTGCAGATGCGAAACGTGCAGAAATTATTTTGAATGGTTTATCTGCCGATGTGGTGAAAACACTTGAAAATGGCCAAACGTGGTATCGCGTATTTTCTGGGCCATATAACAGCCAAGATTCAGCACTGGCAGCACAACAAACTTTACAACATAGCGGAATTGACTCTATTGTCATCAAACGCTAAATGATCGATTGATTCGGCATTAAAAAAGGAACGATTGATCGTTCCTTTTTTATTTGAATGGCAGGATGCTCATGCACATTCTG
Source organism: Acinetobacter sp. (assembly GCA_035426725.1). Lineage (GTDB taxonomy): Bacteria > Pseudomonadota > Gammaproteobacteria > Pseudomonadales > Moraxellaceae > Acinetobacter. Next base: position 1,443 of record DAOMAH010000257.1, on the reverse strand, counting down.
ATTCTGCATCTAAATTTTTCTGCTCAGCGCGTTGAAAAGCCGAACGCTCCTGAACACGCTGCACAAAAGCCTGAATTTGAGGATATTTACCATGTAGGCGGTTTTGAATTGCGATTAAAGGAAAAGACATTTGGATATCCGCAAAAGAAAAGTCGCCTGCAAAAAATTCATGCTCAGATAAATATTGCTCAAGAAATTCAACATGTTCTTTCATTCGAGGTCGAACAAAACCACCCTTGACGCCATCTGTGATTTTCCGCGCAATAGGTCGAATCACCCAAGGTACATGTTTACTGACGTTATTCATCACCAAAGTCATTACCAATAAGGGCATAAGCGAGCCTTCGGCATAGTGCATCCAATAGTTATATTGACGTTGTTGCGCATGCAGCTGAGGTTTGAACTTTTGTTGACCATCATACTGTTGCTGCAAATAATCTAAAATCACCGCAGATTCAGCAATCACATCCCCATCATCCACCAAAATTGGCGCTTTACCTAGAGGATGTATCGCTTTGAAAACCTCTGGTGCAGCGTAACTGGCGGTTCGTTGATGATACTCAACTTGGTAATCTATCCCAAGTTCCTCTAATGCCCATAAAATCCGAAATGATCTTGAACATTGTAGATAATGTAAGGTAATCATGGCGAGACCTGCTTTGAATTTACAATACGTTCATATTTCCTTTGAACGTTTGCTTTTGACTGGTGTTTAGCAGGAGTAACATAGCAGTTTCATCTTACAAAAGCGTGGTTTGAATGTCTAAACTGCGTAACAAAGTTTGTATGATGGGGGCTTTATTACAGATATTCAGCAGTTTTTCGTGCAAATCTGGTGACAAGCGTTGTTCAAATATAACGCGATGTTCAATGCTTTCTTATTTTTTCACGGTTTACATAGAAATTCACTTCATAAATCGTACTGACTTAGGTTTTTATGATAAGTCTCATTTTGATGCTCGCATGTGTTCAGGTAATTCAGGTGCTTCTAAACGCTTACCTGCATAATCTGGGATTTGTCCAAAGCGTCTATCATGGTTCATCCATTGCTCACGTGCGAGCTGCATATCGTCCATGGTTCTTCCAACAAAATTCCACCACAGTAAAATTTCAGATTCAAACGGTTCACCGCCAATCAACAATATGCGCTGACCCTGCATGATCTCAATGTCAATTTCAGATAAACCTTGTTCCAAAACAATCAAATTATCAGCATTCAATTCATGTCCATGAATATGTGCTATTCCCTCAAGCGCCATGAAAGCATATTCAAAATTTGGATTCAGTGGAATGCTGGTTTTGGTATTGGTTTGTGCGGTCAAATCCACACCGACCAATGGTGTGTGCACATGTACAGGAGAAATTGTTTGTAAAAATTCACCAACTAAAACGGTAAATTCAATCTGATCTTGCATGATGACAGGAAGCTCAGGATAGTGATCA
>DAOMAH010000256.1:0-3130 GCA_035426725.1 Acinetobacter sp. | reverse complement strand
TAGAACATCAAGCTTGCATTGAGTTTGAAAATACACGCTTTATGCCCTGTTCTGTTACAATAGCCTGCTTTTTAAATTTGTAATGTACTGGGGTTTTTTATGTCCACGCTCGCCACTCTAAAATCACTTCTTGCCAAACGCATTCTGATTATTGATGGGGCGATGGGCACCATGATTCAGCGTCATAAGTTAGAAGAAAAAGATTATCGTGGCGAACGCTTTGCAGATTGGGCGCATGATTTAAAAGGTAATAATGACCTTTTGGTGCTGACTCAGCCTCAGATTATTCAAGGCATTCACGAGCAATACCTTGACGCAGGCGCAGATATTATTGAAACCAACAGCTTTAACGGCACCAAGGTTTCGATGTCGGATTATCACATGGAAGACCTCGTGACAGAGATCAACCGTGAAGCTGCACGTTTGGCAAAAGCCGCTTGTGAAAAATATTCAACCCCAGATAAACCACGTTTCGTGGCTGGCGTGTTAGGCCCAACTTCCCGTACTTGCTCGATTTCACCGAATGTAAATGATCCAGCTTTTCGTAACGTCACCTTTGATGAACTCAAAGAAAATTATATTGAAGCGACCCATGCCCTGATTGAAGGCGGCGCGGACATTATTCTAATCGAAACTGTGTTCGATACCTTGAACTGTAAAGCTGCGATTTTTGCGGTTAAAGAAGTCTTTAAACAAATCGGCTATGAACTACCACTGATGATCTCAGGCACGATAACCGATGCGTCTGGTCGTACCTTAACAGGTCAAACGGCTGAAGCTTTCTGGAACTCCGTACGTCATGGGGATTTATTGTCAATCGGCTTTAACTGTGCGCTCGGTGCCGATGCGATGCGCCCACACGTGAAGACAATTTCCGATGTTGCTGATACTTTTGTTTCCGCGCATCCCAATGCTGGCTTGCCGAATGCCTTTGGTGAATATGATGAAACGCCTGAACAAACAGCAGAATTTATAAAAGAATTTGCCGAAAGTGGCTTGATCAATATTACGGGCGGCTGCTGTGGTACCACGCCTGATCATATTCGTGCCATTTACAACGCGGTGAAAGACATTGCACCTCGTCAAATTCCTGAAACCAAACCAGCTTGTCGTTTAAGTGGATTAGAACCATTTAACATTACCCAAGAGTCCTTGTTCGTCAACGTTGGAGAGCGGACTAACGTCACTGGCTCAAAAAAATTCCTGCGTTTGATTCGTGAAGAAAAATTTGCTGAAGCCCTAGAAGTTGCACAACAACAAGTGGTTGCAGGCGCACAAATCATCGACATCAATATGGATGAAGGGATGCTCGATTCGCAAAATGCGATGGTGCACTTCCTGAATCTCGTTGCTTCTGAACCTGACATTTCTCGCGTGCCCATCATGATTGACTCCTCAAAATGGGAGATCATTGAAGCGGGCTTAAAATGCGTGCAAGGCAAACCGATTGTGAACTCGATTTCCTTAAAAGAAGGTTATGACGAGTTTGTCGAAAAAGCACGCCTCTGCCGCCAGTATGGCGCGGCAATTATCGTCATGGCGTTCGATGAAACTGGACAGGCGGATAGCGCAGCGCGTAAACGTGAAATCTGTAAGCGTTCTTATGATGTTTTAGTCAATGATGTTGGCTTCCCTGCCGAAGATATTATTTTTGACCCGAACGTGTTTGCCGTGGCAACAGGGATTGAAGAACATAATAACTATGGCGTAGATTTTATCGAAGCCACAGGCTGGATCAAACAGAACCTACCGCATGCCATGATTTCAGGCGGTGTCTCTAACGTATCCTTCTCATTCCGCGGCAATGAACCTGTACGTGAAGCGATTCACTCGGTATTCCTTTACCATGCCATCAAACAAGGCATGACCATGGGGATCGTGAACGCTGGTCAAATGGCGATTTATGACGATATTCCAAAAGAACTAAAAGATGCGGTTGAAGATGTTGTTCTTAATCAAAACCAAGGTGAATCTGGTCAAAACGCCACAGACAAACTACTTGAGGTCGCAGAAAAATTCCGTGGCCATAGTGGCGCACAACGCGAAGCTGAAAACCTTGAATGGCGCAATGATTCGGTAGAAAAACGTCTCGAATATGCGTTAGTTAAAGGTATCACCACTTATATTGATGAAGATACTGAAGAAGCCCGTTTAAAAGCCAAACGTCCACTCGATGTCATTGAAGGCGCATTGATGGATGGCATGAACGTGGTCGGTGACCTGTTCGGTTCGGGTAAAATGTTCCTACCGCAAGTAGTAAAATCTGCACGCGTGATGAAACAAGCCGTAGCATGGCTGAATCCGTACATCGAAGCAGAAAAAGGCAATGCACAATCCAAAGGTCGTGTTTTGATGGCAACGGTAAAAGGTGACGTACATGATATTGGTAAAAATATCGTTGGCGTGGTCTTAGGTTGTAATGGCTATGACATCGTTGATCTTGGCGTCATGGTTCCTGCGGAAAAAATCCTGCAAACCGCGATTGATGAAAAATGTGACATCATCGGTTTATCAGGTTTAATCACACCATCTTTAGATGAAATGGTGTTTGTGGCCAAAGAAATGCAGCGTAAAGGCTTTAATATTCCACTACTCATTGGTGGTGCAACCACTTCCAAAGCGCATACAGCTGTAAAAATTGACCCACAATATCATAACGATGCGGTGATTTATGTCGCCGATGCGTCGCGTGCGGTTGGCGTTGCAACGACTCTGCTTTCAAAAGAAATGCGCGGCAACTTTATTCAAAACCATCGTGACGAATACGCCAAAATTCGTGAGCGTTTAGCGAATAAACAGCCGAAAGCAGCCAAACTCAGTTATCCCGAATCCATTGAAAATGGCTTTAAGATTGACGATAACTATGTGCCACCAAAGCCAAGCGCATTGGGTACACAAGTGATAAAAAATTATCCGCTTGAAACCTTAGTGCCGTATTTTGACTGGACGCCGTTCTTTATTTCATGGAGTTTGGCTGGCAAGTTCCCGAAGATTCTACAAGATGATGTGGTGGGTGAAGCAGCGACTGACTTGTACAACCAAGCGCAAATCATGCTCAAAGACATCATCGACAATCATCGTTTCGATGCGCGTGCGGTCTTTGGTTTATATCCTGCAAAACGTACAGGTG
>DAOMAH010000255.1:0-3153 GCA_035426725.1 Acinetobacter sp. | reverse complement strand
TTTGCCAGATCATAACGGATTGAGGTGGACGATATTGTTTCGTTAGTTAAATTCGTTGATTTTCAGCGTACAATACGGCATTCGATTGATTGAAGTAGCACTGATGACCACGCCCATGACTGAACCTATCCGCCTTGCTAAACATTTAAGTGATTTACTCGCATGTTCGCGCCGTGATGCCGAAGCCTATATTGCAGGCGGTTGGGTGTCAGTGGATGGCAAAGTGATTGAACAACCGAACTTCATGGTGCTGAACCAAAAAATTGAATTGCATGAAAAAGCCAATTTGAAGCCGCTTGCGCCAATCACGATTTTGCTGCATAAACCAGCGGGTTATGACATTGGTCTGACGCATGAGTTGTTGAATGGACCAAAATTGCGCGACAAAAACAGCAAGGTTCTCAACAAAATCTGTGAAGAAGAACTCCTTGCAGAAAAAGAGTTGAATGAAGATCTTTTGCAACATGATGCGCTGCAACTCATTACCATAGATACACAAGCTGAAGGTGATCGCTCGAATATCCGTCCGTTACGGTCACATTTTCATAAACTCACGCCGACTCTGCCACTGGAAAGTGCGGCGAGTGGTTTGGTAATTTACACCCAAGATCGTAGTGTGGCACGGAAGCTGATTGATGAAGGGAATCGCGTCGAACAGGAATTTATTGTTCAAATTAAAGGTGATTTGTCTGCAGACGATTTACAGCGCTTGAATCAAGGTTTTTACCATAAAGGCGAATTACTTCCAGCCGCAAAAGTCAGTTGGCAAAACGAAGATCATCTGCGCATTGCTCTGAAAAACGTTCAACTCGATCAAATTGAAAAAATGTGTCACGGCGTTGGCTTGGACGTGTTAGCCATGAAACGCATACGAATTGGTCGGATGTCGATGTCGAAACTCGCGGTCGGTGAGTGGCGCTATTTGTTGGGTTATGAGCGCTTTTAATCGAGTTTAATGATTTTTTTAGAGTGATAGAAGCCCTAGAGCACTACGCGATAGGGCTTTTAAGTTCATAAATTAGCAGTGGCGCTATGGACCCCTGCTGAAAAAACAGGACGAATTTTTAAGAGATATAATTCACTCAAAAGGAGTTGCATCTCATGCGTCAAAGATACAGTCCAGAATTTAAAGCTGAAACAGTCAAGCTCATCCTTGATTAAAACCAATCCATGAGCGAAGTCAGTCGTAATCTCAAGATATCAATCAAAACCCTCAGCAACTGGGTCACTCGTGCTCGAAACGGTAAAATTGCTCCCCCCCCATTAATCCATCAATTTTATGCTGCAAGCGGCATAACTATTCTCTTAAAAACTGTCCTTCAAACTCGACTGGGCTCAGTTGGTCTAATGAGCTTGTGAGGCTGCTTTAGATTTAAAAAATAATAAGCAAACAATAATAAATGCGAGTAGTACAAACGATGCACCAAATCGGCTTAAATCTAATCCACCATGGTCAAGAGGTTTATCTAAGAAATCGCCTAAGACTGCCCCTAATGGTCGAGTAAGTACGAAGGCTGTCCAAAACAAAAAAGTCTTAGATATTTTAGTCCAGGAATGTAGAGCAATAAGTGTTAACAGCAATAAACCAAAAATCAGTGCCGCACCTGTATAACCTAAACCTTGTGTATCAGCTGTCCAATCACCTAACGCTGTGCCAAGTGTCTGAGAAAACATGATGGTAAGCCAGTAAAATGCTTCAGTTTTTGGAGTTTGAATGCTAGTAACAGCAATATTTCCACAAGTGTAAAACCAAATAGCTAAAGAGCAGACCAATAAAATCAAGAGAATGATACTTCCACCGAAATATCCTATACCAAGTGAACGATCTACAAAATCAGCAATTGTTGTGCCTAGTGTGGTGGTTGAAATAATGGTTGCCCAATATAGGAAAGGTTTAAACGCCTTAGCCTTGATTTGTATAGACGCAAAGCCAATAAAGATAAAACTAAAAATACAGGTGCTTAGCAGATAGCCTAGGTTGAGTGACATAGACAAAGCATCGCCAGCTGTTTCCCCTAATGTTGTAGCAGCAATTTTTATGATCCAAAATAATAGGGTAACTTCTGGAACTTTACTGAATAGCTCAGATAAATTTTTATTGTGATCCATAATTCAATCCGCTGGTTTGATTGGATTGAATTTAATAGCTACAAATTAAGAGTGCCTTAAAATGAGGGAACCAAATTTTAATTGAGTCGATTCACAGACAGTACCGAGGTCAATCGGGGGCTAGAACTTTTACAACAAGTCGTAGACCACGTCATACGGGTGCAGTGTATCTTTCTGATAATTTTGAAGCGAGCCAAAATATTTTCCAATCAGTAGAATCAACTTCTGCTGAATCGAAAAAGAAAGAAGCGGTTGGTAATGTCACTTCCGCAGTAGTCAGCGGATTATTTTCTTTGGCTACAGGTAGTGGTGTTGGTGGTCATAACAGTAAAAAAGCGACTTATGATGTATCGCCAAACAGTGAGGAAGCATTTAAACAAACTTACGAGAACTTAATCAGCCAAAGTGCGGCAGCAATGGCGACTAAATTAGCTCAAAATAAATAATAAGAAAATTAATTTTGGGAGATGAGTGGTATTGAAAGATAAATTTTATTCTTCAATACCTAGTCGAACCAAGAAAGCCCAATGCAGAGAAACCGAAAGTACAAGGGTTCTCCATCAAACCATCTCGGGGCGGTGCTTCAAAATGCACAATAGGGTATCAATACGACCTGAAACCACTTGATGGCTTCATTAGCACGCAATTGACCAATCCGCATACGAGGCATCGACATATCAGACTCATTAATAGCCATTGATGCCATTGAAACAAACGCTATATAGATAAATCCTGTTCGATATTATCCAAAGCATCCAAATATGATATTCGCCAAACCTTCTGAACACTCAGAACTTGGGTTAGGCTGTCCGAGTGACACCCCTAAATGCTTTGCCAAAGATACCCGCAAGGAGTAAACACTAAAACTTTCATTTTCAATTGCAGACGGCGAAACCAAATTAGCAATCAAGTTGTCTAAGGTAAAATGATCTTTGCCAAGATTATGTTGACTTTGACCCAGCAAGATACCAATTTCTTGATGGATATGACGAGGTTGGGCTGTTTCCAGATCCAATCATCAAACATAATTGATCAATCTTAAAG
>DAOMAH010000254.1:0-3188 GCA_035426725.1 Acinetobacter sp. | reverse complement strand
TGTTGATGCCTGAAACATTAGTACGTGCAGTATGTGTACATGAGTTGGCACATACTCGTCATTTTGACCATAGCTCAGCATTTTGGAATGAAGTTGCAAGATACGATGTGGATTATTTAGAAAATCGCAGGCAATTGAAAAAGATTCAATTGCCTGCATGGTGGTTGCTTAGCTGAAATTACATTGTAGTTGTGTCGTTTGCAATTGATCTGGCGCTTTACGATTATCAACACCTGCACTAGCACTTAACACTTGATTGGCTTTAATGTTCACTTGCACAAAAGTATATTCTAGTGCGGCATTCTCTGGTGTAGTCGAACTACTATTCAGTAAATATTCATGATTCACTTTGTTAACTTGTAATAAGTTGTCGGTGCTATCTGCATCTAAAGTTGAACGATAAACTTGCGCACCTTTAATCAATTCAATTACGCCATTTGCGCGAATATTTAGCTGGCAGCCGCTGCTTGTATCTTTGTAATTTCCAATTAAATACTCAATTGAAGGTAATCTTGCATTGGTAATATTAATACCTGTGATGCCTTGCTTACATGCATAAAGCGAACCATTACAGGTATCGACTGTATCGGAGAAACCTACCGCACGGCGATAATCACCAGCACCTTGAATACGGAAAGCTAGCGCAGAATCAAGGGTTGGCGCATTCGCAGAATACGATTTATCTTGTAATAAAGCATAGCCATTTGGATTCAAAGTTTGCTGCTGAAATGAATTTGCCAGTTGTAATACTGCACTTTTTAGAGATGCACCAAATTGATCTCTAACTGTTGCTTGATTATTTGCAATATTGATTAAAGTGTTCTTTGCAGGGTCAATATTATCAGGTGAAGATGCAAACATTGGCGTAAAAGTACGTTGATCACCACGTACTTTTTTTGCATCTAACTGACCATCGCTTAAATCAAGCGAAAGACTTTTGGTAAACTCAGCAAATGCATTATTAGGATGGGCATTAGTCCATTGCTGTAAATAACCATAACTTAAAAAAGAATTTGCATAGATGCTTGGGCTTAAAGCAACATCTTGAGCTGTAAAAGAATTGAGTTGGTAAGAAGGTTCTAGATTGCGAGTTTCAATATTAAATGCAGTCAATAAAGCATTATTTACATCCTGCGTAGCAAGTTGTAATTGTAGCGCACTAATCACTTTTTGATTGGCAGTCGCATCAGTGGGTAGATACCCGGAACGTACCAATGCACGTTGATAAATAGCCTCAGAACTTGGATTCACCAAAATGTTCTGTGTTAATTTACTGACGTTTACTGCGACTAAAGCATGTAGGTTTTGTGAATAGGTTTGGTACTGACCACTAATAAAATCATAAATAAGCGTAGTTGGCGTACTTAAAATCTCAATACGATATAAATGATTGGTATTTAAAATATATGGAAGTGTGAAGCTTTGATTGGTGGTTGTACTTATAGATTTCTCTAGCACCAATGTATTATCAAAATTGTCATACACTTTTACTACGACATTTCGTAGTTCCACAGGCGTAATAATGGCGAGATTTTTCGGTTTTGGAACGTTGACTTCTGGCGGTTTGACATTAATTTCTGCTTCACTTTCCCCACTGCCACAGCCGATTAATGCTGAACCAAGTAAGAGTGAACTCAGTCCTAGACAAAGGTAATGAGGTAGTCTTTGTTTTGACATCAAAGAAGGCATCCCGCTCTCCAAAATTTTGCATCCATGAAATTTATTATTACCGTACGGCATTATTCTATGCGAATACTTAGGTGATTCAACAGTATTTATTGACCAATGACAACCTTAAGGTAAATAAAAAAACATTTATTCACTTTGAACAAAATTGTCGTACCCATTAAATCGTGATTTTTTCGTTAATCACTAAACATCGTTTCTGTATCATACTGGTTAATCAGATGATTACAACAATTAAAAGCAGTCAGTTGTTTTTGAATTCAGCTATCATAAGACATAGATTTAATAGGGATTAATAAATCCTAATGATACAGGTTAAATATGTTGCATTTAATTTTGGGTGGGGCGCGTTCAGGTAAAAGTCGTTTGGCAGAACAAACTGCCGAAAAGAGTGATTTACCAGTGATTTATATTGCGACAGCACAAGCCCGTGACGAAGAGATGCGCCAACGAATTGCCTATCATCAACAACAACGTCCTGCACATTGGCAATTGGTTGAACAGCCAATTTTTCTTGCGGATCAATTACTTAAATCCGATCATCCCAATCAAATCATTTTAGTGGACTGCCTGACTTTGTGGCTCAGCAATTTATTATTGGCAGAAGATATAAGCTTACAACAGCAAATCGAACAATTAATCGCCATATTACCGCAACTCCAATCAGATATTATTTTAGTGAGCAATGAAACAGGGTTAGGTGTTGTGCCGATGGGCGAGCTGAGTCGGCGCTTTGTGGATGAAGCAGGGCGGGTACACCAAAGCTTAGGGCAACTCGCCCATAAAGTTGTGTTTTGTGTGGCAGGTTTTCCGATGATTTTAAAAGATGAGCCATCACATGACTGAACAAAAAACTTGGTATTTAGACCCTGTTCAACAGGCTGATCTAGCAGCAAAATCGCAAGCGGAACAACGTCAGCTACAACTCACCAAACCAACTGGAGCGCTCGGTGATCTGGAACAGATCGCGATTCAGTTGGCCAGTTTACATGCGACGGTTCATCCACAAATTCAAAAACCGTGGATGACGATTTTTGCCGCGGATCATGGTGTGGTGGAAGAAAATATTTCAGCCTATCCGCAAGCAGTCACCCGACAAATGCTGCAAAATTTTGCCACAGGCGGCGCAGCGATTAGTGTGATTGCCAAACATCATCATGCACATTTACAAGTGATCGATTGCGGGACAGTCGGTGATGCCTATGACTATATGGGAGTTGAGCGATGTTGTATTGCTGAGGGAACGGCCAACTTCAGCAAACAAGCCGCCATGACAGAGCAGCAATGTTTGGATGCTTTGCAGCTCGGTAAAAACAGTGCCGACCTCGCAAAATCAAAAGCAGCTGATATTTATATCGCAGGGGAAATGGGCATCGGAAATACCTGTTCAGCTTCGGCTATTGCCTGTTTATTGCTTAATGAATCTGCTGAACAGCTCACTGGTGTCGGTACAGGCATTAACAATCAACAGCTACAACATAAAATCGCAGTGATTGATCAAG
>DAOMAH010000253.1:1521-3199 GCA_035426725.1 Acinetobacter sp. | reverse complement strand
AATTACAACTATCGCAGGCTAATGACCAGGAGTAAATAGACATGGCAACTAAAAAAGCCGGTGGATCGACGAAAAACGGTCGTGACTCAAACCCTAAAATGCTAGGTGTTAAAATGTACGGTGGTCAAGCTGTGACTGCTGGTAACATTATCGTTCGTCAACGTGGTACAGAATTTCACGCTGGTCAAAACGTAGGTATGGGCCGTGACCATACTTTGTTCGCGACTGCTGACGGCGTAATCAAATTTGAAGTGAAGGGTCAATTTGGCCGTCGCTATGTATCTGTTGAAGTTTAAATTTCAATAGTTCAGAAAAACCCGCTTATAGCGGGTTTTTTAATGTCTACTAAATGAATTCTTGTCGCTACAATGTCTACATAAAGGTTGATTCTGCATACATAATGCAGAACTTTGCCACATGAAATACACAAAACCTGTGCTTTTCTTCATTTTTTAAGTGATTAAAAACAGTAAGATGTCATCATTAAGTAGAAACTGGATAACAAGGTTGGTTTTATGAAATTCGCAAAAAAAATGACATGTGCACTGACTTTATCTGTAATGACGCTTTTACCTGTGGTCAGTGGTCAGGTATTTGCTGCGCCTGTGGCGGCATCGGCTCAGAAAGCGACCACCAGTTTGGTGCAACAGTTATCTGGCTTACAACGTTTTACCGCAGATTTTGAACAAACAACTAAAGTTGCGACCAATAATAAACCCTTACAAAAAAAAGGTTTAACCGGTCAACACATGAATCAAACATTTAAAGGGTCGATGAAAGTTGAACGCCCAGGAAAGTTCTATTGGGAAACTACCAGTCCTGCAAAGCAAACCATTGTCACCACAGGTAAAGAAGTTTGGATTTACGATCCTGATTTGCAACAAGCCGTTCGCCAAAGTTTAGACGACCAAGTTGCCAATACACCTGCATTATTATTGTCAGGTAATACCAATCAAATTATGCAGTCTTATCGTGTAACGCAGCCAGACCGTACCAAACTGTATTTCACCTTATTCCCTAAACAACAGGATGGTGCATTCCAAAGCTTGACCATTAGTTTTGGCGCAAATAAAGCACCCAACTTAATGATTTTGCAAGATTCATTAGGGCAAACCACTTATGTGCGTTTTAGTAATATTAAAGTGAATGCAGCCATTCCAGCGTCAGTCTTTAAGTTTGAATCGCCAAAAGGTACAGATATTATTGATCAGTAATTTGATGTTGTGAATTGTGTTAATAAAGCCAATTGTTCAGTTGAATAATTGGCTATTTTTACTTCTTGGATCATTCGGATGATATTTACATTGATCTAATTTATGATCCCAAGCTCCACCAAAGTCAGCACAACTATCTTTTTTTGCTGCATTATCAAAAAAAGTGTCAGCAATAAATTCCAGTGTCCAAATTAAAACAATAAATGAAATAAATATAATAATTAGCCATTTGAGTGTTTTAAAAAAATAACGTGGCAGGTTTTTTAGAATTTCCATTTTAAAACCTATTCACCCTAATTCATTGGATATAGCAAATAATGATACATTTTTTAAATTTTATCCATGAGCAAGGCTTTGTATAGTGAAGAAAAATAGTCGAGCTTTGCCGAATCATGAATATCATAAAACCATCAAAAATCATTCCACTAATTTCCATATTGAGCGTTACTGTTTTAGCAGGTTGT
>DAOMAH010000253.1:0-1421 GCA_035426725.1 Acinetobacter sp. | reverse complement strand
ATCAAAAATCATTCCACTAATTTCCATATTGAGCGTTACTGTTTTAGCAGGTTGTCAGCCTAAAAAAGAAACATCAACCACCACAGATAAAGCTGATATTCCGCTCATTCAATCTAAAGTTGTGCCCGTCAAAATTCCAAAGCAAAAAGTCTGTCAGGAAGATGGTTGTACCAATTACGATTTGCAAACGGTTGAAACCAATCAAAAGTGGATTGATGATTATTTTGTCAATCGTATGAAAAAAGCTGAACCGAATGCTTTTGCCAATTTGCCCGATCAGAAAGTCAAAATTCCTGCCAATGAGCCGTCTTTGAGTGAAAGCAGCACGTATGTGCGATTTGTTGGTCAGAACTATAATCTTGCGACTTTTGCAATTCAAAGCTATTCATATTCGGCAGGTGCGGCACATGGCATGTCGCATCAAGAATTTGTCAATTTTGATTTATCAACCAAAAAACATATTCCTGTTAGCCAATTAGTTAAAGCGAATATGACGCAAAAACTACGTGATGAACTTTATGCATCGAATCAGAGCTGGTTAGAAAACCATGACATTAAGAAAGACAAGTTGCAGCTCAGTGATAACTATTATTATGGTGTGAATGGCATTGTCTTTGTCTATCCACTGTACGAGTTGGCATCTTATGCAGAGGGTATGAGTGAATTGACTTTACCGTATTACACCGCCAAGCAATTTATTAAAGCTGAATATTTGCCTAGCTTACCTAAAGATCCAAATTAGTCGTGATTCAGTATCTAAAACTTGCATTTAGGTGCTGAGACTTTCTTGCCAATGGCTGTATTTTTTTAGGTTAAAGCCTTACACTATTAGCCAGTTTTTTCTCTACTCTTGATTGATTATGATCGACCCAAAATTACTCAGAAATAATATTGAAGCAGTCAATGCAGCTTTGGCAAAACGTGGTATTCAGCTTAATGTACAGGAATGGGCAAATTTAGAAGTTCGCCGTAAAGAGTTGCAATCCAAAGCTGAAAATTTACAAGCCGAGCGTAATGCAGGTGCGAAGCAAGTCGGTCAAATCAAAAAGTCAGGTGGTGATGCGTCTGAAATCATGGCGCGTATGACTGCCATTGGTGATGAAATCAAAGCCGCAGAAGTGGCATTGGCTGAGTTACAAACTGAGCTTGAACAAAAATCACTGGCGCTTCCAAACTTGCCTGATGAGTCTGTTCCAGTTGGCAAAGATGAAAGCGATAACCTAGAAATTCTAAAGTGGGGCACACCACGCCAATTCGATTTTGAAATCAAAGATCATACCGATCTCGGTGAGTGGATGGGCGGTCTTGAGTTTGAAACCGCGACTAAACTCACAGGTTCACGTTTTAGCGTATTGAAAGGCCCGTTAGCTCGTTTACAACGTGCTTTGACCCAATTCATGCTGGATACACATACGCTTAAA
>DAOMAH010000252.1:0-3208 GCA_035426725.1 Acinetobacter sp. | reverse complement strand
CCGCGCCGATGATAGTGTGGCATTCGCCATGTGAAAGTAGGTCATCGCCAGACTCCAATCAACAAAAAACCCATACGCAAAACGTATGGGTTTTTTGCTTTTCTAAATGGGTTGATTTTGTTAGGAATAGTTTGCATACTGACTGAAAATAATTCTTTCTGATTAGTATTCTAAAATGTCACCTAATAATCATCATATCAATCCGTCAAATACTCATTGGATCACATCTCAAAGTATAAATGAAAACCAATATCTATCGACCTGTAAAAATACTTTTATAGGGATAGATTTTGGAACATCTACCACCGTTGTTAGTCAGGTAACAGTAAATAATTATCAAGTCTATGTGAACCCTGTCGCACTTTCTCAGCCAGATGAGTATGGTGCGATAATTCGACATCATCTTATTAATAGTGTTTTAGCATGGAAAAATAATCGTTTAGTGTGGGGGCAAGATGCCTATCGTTTAAAGCCACATTTAACTGAGGGACGGAGTGTTTTTTCCTCATTTAAAATGCGACTTGGTTTGGCGATCGGGCCAACATATCCTAAAACAGCTCTTTCTGAGCAAAAAAATACACCGTATACGATTGAAACCGCAAGTGATGCAGCGAGGGAGTTTTTTAAAGGTGTGTTGCACAGCTTAAAAGAGGAGTTGAGCAATCATCAATTAGAAAATTATCGTTTTGCTTTCTCTGTCCCTGCATCATTTGTAGCGAATCAGCGTAGAGACTTAATGAAAAGTCTGAAAGAAAATGATATTGATGAAGGACAATGTTGTTTTATTGATGAACCTAATGCGGGTTTTCTAAGCTTTATTTATACGTGTATTAAAAATAATCTCTCGCATCCTTTACTGGAAAAACTAAAACAACAAGAATGTAATATCCTAATTTATGATTTTGGTGCAGGAACATGTGATATTTCGATTCTGAGAGTTGATACAAGAAATAATCAATTTACCTCAAAAAATCTTGCGATTTCTAAATTTTTTGCATTGGGTGGTAATGATATTGACCGAGCAATTGCAAGACACGTTTTGTTTCCACAATTATTAAAATCTTCGCCAAGTTATGAGCCAACTTTAATAGAGATGGAAGATGTGCTTATCCCACAGCTACAAGCTACTGCTGAAAAATTAAAAATTTCAGCAACTCGTTGGATCGCTAGTCATAAAATAGAAAATTTTCAGTCATTGCTAGATTATTTAGATACTACTTTTGAAGATTTAACCTTAGAAAATATATCTGTTAGAAAATTAAAACTTATGTTAGTTAGACCTACTTTATCCATTCGTGAGTTTAGAGCAATACTTGATGATTTTATTGGTGATTTTGATGGAATTCACTCTCCAATGCATTTGTTATCACCCGTTATAGATGCTTTAGATAAAGCTCAGTTAGAAAGAGAAAATGTTGACGCAGTTTTATTTATTGGCGGAAGTTGTTTAAATCCGCTTGTGCGAAATTGTGTTATGGATTACATGAATGAGTATGATGATTGTGTTGAATCTATTTTACCCTCGGATTTACGTTCTCATGTTTCGTTAGGTGCTGCAATTCATTGTTTTAGCTATCATGGATTAGGCTTAGATTTTATTAAGCCGATTACATCGGAAACTATTTTTATTATTACAAAAAATAATTACCTTGAGCAGATTATTCCTGCATCATCAGAAGTCCCAACGATTAAACCATTCAATATAACACTTATGGTTAATCAGGAGAATCAATTTCTAATTGAGTTACCTATTTGTGTTGGTTCTAAAAATAAATTACTTGGGGTTTTAAACATTAAGTCAGATGATGAGCAACCTTTTGCAATTGGCTCAAAGGTAGAAGTAACGGCATCTATTACCCATGAAAAGTTACTACAGATAGAGGCTATAGTTAATGATATTTGCGCAAAAACTTCGATTTTAAATCCTTTAGCTAATAAAGAGTTAAGTAAAAATGAAGCATCAATGCTAAAAGCAAAACAGAAATTTAATCAAGCACTTTTAGATTATGAGGGTAGACCACCTATAGCGATTGCCAAAGAGTACGCAAATGCCTGTTTAAATGCTGAGTTATATGAGCTTGCAGCAGAGTTGTATATTGCAATTGAGCGCATGGATAAATTACAAGATTTTTCTACCAATATTTGCTTCGCTTATGAGCGGGCAGGAAAACATAAAAAATCGAATGAATGGGCAGAAAGAGCCTATAAACGACAACCCAATGCAGTCAATGCGTATAATTTATCTTGTAAGTGTTATGGCGAGAAAAAAGAAGAATATTTACGTTTAGCATTACTGCATAATGAATATTATACGAGTGCATTATTAGCATTAGGTAGAATTTTGGATGCTCGAGGCGATACTGAAGGTAAAGAGTTATTAGAGCGAGCATTAATTATTTTGCAAGATCAGGTGTTTGACAATAATATAGGATCAAAGGAATGTGAAGACTTAATAGCGGTTTGTGACCATTTAAAAGGCCATGATCAGCTTAAAAGAACGGCACAAGAACTTAAAAAACAAATTCAACACGATGAATATGAATTGTATTCATCAGAATATTTGGTGGAAAGTTTAAAACCTGCATTGGGCATGAAAAGGGATTAAAAATGGGCTGGTGGATTGGTTCTAATAAATTAAGTACTGAGCAACGAGAAATTATTGCTGCTATTAAAAAAAACTTAACTCAAGTGCATTGGGTGCAAGGTGCTGCGGGTGCAGGTAAAACAACTGTTTTGGCCGAAATTGCCCAAAAGTTATATGAGCAATATCCAAGTGCCAGTTTTTGTTATTTAACATATACTCACGCTTTAAAAGAACTAGCACGTAAGTCTTTTGTTGAAGAAGGTGTGGAGCGGATAAAGACAAAATTTTTAACACACACACAATTTTTAAAAAACAATCGGGCATGTGATTTTGTTTTTTTAGATGAAGTTCAAGATATTTCTACAAATGATCTGTTAAAAATCAAAAAAATGGCTAAACATTTGTTTATTGCAGGTGATTGCGATCAAACAATTTATGACAATAGCCCATCAGAACAGGAAATTATAAATACATTAGTCCCTACCCAATATGTATTAAAAGCGATGTATCGTTTAACAGAGTCTCTTGCAGCGATTGCTATAAAAATTTTACCTTCATCCAATATTATGTCGGCAAAACCTGCAAATACATTAGCCAATACAGACGTACGTTTAATGCAGTGTC
>DAOMAH010000251.1:1851-3209 GCA_035426725.1 Acinetobacter sp. | reverse complement strand
TTTGGCTTGGAGTTTACTGGTATGTCTAACCAGAGAATTCGTATCCGTTTGAAGTCTTTTGATCATCGTCTGATTGATCAATCTGCTCAAGAGATCGTAGAAACCGCTAAGCGTACTGGCGCACAAGTGTGTGGTCCAATTCCGATGCCTACGCGCATCGAACGCTTCAACGTTCTTACTTCACCACACGTCAACAAAGACGCTCGTGATCAGTATGAAATCCGCACTTATAAGCGTTTGATCGACATCGTTCAACCAACAGATAAAACTGTTGATGCATTGATGAAATTAGATCTTGCGGCTGGTGTTGATGTTCAGATCGCTTTGGGTTAAGGCTTTCGGTTAATTAACTCAAGTTAATTAGGCCGCTTTTTTAGAGGTTATGCACATGGCTATTGGTTTAGTCGGTCGCAAATGTGGTATGACTCGCATCTTTACAGATGCTGGTGTTTCTGTACCTGTTACAGTCATCGAAGTCGATCCAAACCGCATTACGCAAATCAAAACACTTGAAACTGATGGTTATCAAGCAGTTCAAGTTACTACTGGCGAACGTCGCGAATCTCGCGTAACGAATGCTCAGAAAGGTCACTTCGCGAAAGCGGGTGTTGCTGCTGGTCGTTTAGTTAAAGAGTTCCGCGTTACTGAAGCTGAGCTTGATGGTCGCGAAGTAGGTGCTTCTATCGGTGTTGATTTGTTCACAGTTGGTCAAATTGTTGATGTAACTGGTCAATCAAAAGGTAAAGGTTTCCAAGGTGGTGTTAAGCGTTGGAATTTCCGTACGCAAGATGCTACGCATGGTAACTCTGTATCTCACCGTGTATTAGGTTCTACAGGTCAAAACCAGACTCCTGGTCGCGTGTTCAAAGGCAAGAAAATGGCTGGTCACTTAGGTGATGAACGCGTAACAGTTCAAGGTCTTGAAATTGTATCTATTGACGCTGAACGTTCTGTTTTAGTTGTTAAGGGTGCTATTCCTGGTTCAACTGGCGGTGACGTTATCGTACGTCCTACCATCAAGGCCTGAGGGGAAATACTGTGAATTTAAAAACTGTTTCCGGCTCTGCGGTTGAATTGTCTGAAGTTGCTTTCGGACGTGAATTTAACGAAGCTCTTGTGCACCAAGTTGTTACAGCTTACTTAGCTGGTGGTCGTCAAGGTTCGAAAGCTCAGAAATCACGTGCAGATGTTTCTGGCGGTGGTAAAAAACCATTCCGTCAAAAAGGTACTGGTCGCGCTCGTGCGGGTTCTATTCGTAGTCCAATCTGGGTAGGTGGTGGTAAAACTTTTGCTGCTCGCCCACAAGATTGGTCTCAAAAAGTAAACCGTAAGATGTACCGCGGTGCAATGCAATGTAT
>DAOMAH010000251.1:0-1751 GCA_035426725.1 Acinetobacter sp. | reverse complement strand
AAGATTGGTCTCAAAAAGTAAACCGTAAGATGTACCGCGGTGCAATGCAATGTATTTTGGCTGAACTTGTTCGTCAAGATCGTCTTGTATTGGTTGAAGAGATTGCTGTTGCAGCTCCAAAAACTAAAGAATTGCTTGCAAAACTAAATGACTTAAATGCAACTCGTGCATTGATCATTACAGATGCTGTAGATGAGAACTTGTATCTTGCTGCTCGTAACATTCCGCATGTAAATGTGGTTGATGCGACTGCGATTGATCCTGTTAGCTTGATTGCATTCGATAAAGTTATCATGTCTGTTGCTGCTGCTAAGAAAATTGAGGTAGAACTCGGATGAATAACGAACGTATCTATCAAATCCTTCAAGGACCAGTATTCTCAGAAAAAGCACAAGTTTTAGGTGATACTGCTGGTGTTCAAGTGTTTAAAGTTGATATCAATGCAACTAAGCTTGAAATCAAAAAAGCAGTTGAAAAACTCTTTGGTGTGCAAGTGGTTAAAGTAAACACGACCATCACTAAAGGTAAAACAAAACGCTTTGGTAAATCATTAGGACGTCGTTCTGATGTGAAAAAAGCATACGTCACCCTGAAAGCTGGCCAAGATGTTGAATTGGCTGACTTGGGCGATACCGCTGAAACAACAGCGGAATAAGGACGAAAATTATGCCAATTCAAAAATGTAAGCCAACGTCTCCAGGACGTCGCTTTGTAGAGAAAGTCGTTCACGACCATCTTCACAAAGGCGCGCCTTATGCACCGTTGGTTGAAGCTAAAAAACGTACTGGTGGTCGTAATAATAACGGTCACATTACAACACGTCACGTTGGTGGTGGTCATAAACAAAACTACCGTCTTGTTGACTTTAGACGTAATAAAGATGGTATTCCAGCGACTGTAGAGCGTATTGAATACGATCCTAACCGTACTGCACACATTGCTTTAGTTTTGTATGCTGATGGTGAGCGTCGTTATATCATTGCGCCTAAAGGTTTGCGTGCTGGTGATAAAGTACAATCTGGTAACGATGCGCCAATTCGTCCAGGTAACTGCTTGCCGCTTCGCAACATGCCAATCGGTTCTACATTACACAATATCGAACTTAAAATTGGTAAGGGTGCGCAATTAGCGCGTTCTGCTGGTACTTCAGTTCAGTTGTTGGGTCGTGATGGTTCTTACGCAATTGTTCGTTTACGCTCAGGCGAAATGCGCAAAATTCATGTTGAGTGCCGTGCTGTGTTAGGTGAAGTATCTAACTCAGAAAGCAACCTTCGCTCATTGGGTAAAGCTGGTGCTTCGCGCTGGCGTGGTATTCGTCCTACCGTTCGTGGTATGGCGATGAACCCAGTAGACCATCCACATGGTGGTGGTGAAGGACGTAATAAAGGTATTCAACCTGTAAGTCCATGGGGTCAAAAAGCGAAAGGGTACAAAACTCGTACCAATAAGCGTACGACTAAGATGATTATTCGCGACCGTCGCGTCAAATAAGGGAATCTGACTAATGCCTCGTTCATTAAAAAAAGGCCCATTTGTCGACGCGCACTTGTTCGCTAAAGTTGAAGCTGCAATTGCAGCAAACAACCGTAAGCCGATCAAGACTTGGTCTCGTCGCTCTATGATCCTCCCAGACTTTGTTGGTTTAACAATTTCTGTTCACAATGGTCGTAACCATGTTCCAGTAATTATTACTGAGCATATGGTTGGTCATAAACTCGGTGAATTCGCGCCAACTCGTACCTATCGTGGTC
>DAOMAH010000250.1:0-3214 GCA_035426725.1 Acinetobacter sp. | reverse complement strand
AATCATCTGAAAACAATGCGTCCATATCGTGAATGGTTACGTGATCATGCCATCCGTTTGCAAGCAAACCCACAACTTGAAGAACAACTACTTGACCAAGGTTTAACGGGTGAAGCCCTTAAATCTGCTCAAAAAATGTTTATGGTGACTTTCGAGGAACGCGATCAAATTTTGCGTCCAATTGCTGAAAGTGGTCAAGAAGCTGTTGGCTCAATGGGTGATGACACACCAATGGCGGTATTGTCACGTCAAGTACGTCATGTATCTGATTATTTCCGTCAACAGTTTGCACAAGTCACCAATCCGCCAATCGATCCATTACGTGAATCAATTGTCATGTCATTGGAAACCTGCTTAGGGCGTGAACAAAACGTATTTGAGCAAGGCCCAGAACACGCAGATCGTATTATCATTGCCAGCCCTGTACTTTCTAATTCGAAAATGCAGCAACTTCGTGACGTTGAAAAACAGCGCGAAGGGTATGGCGTAGCCGATATCGATTTGAACTATGCGGAAAATGAAGGTTTACAAGCGGCGATCACACGTATTTGTGAAGAAGCAGCGCAAGCCGTTCGTGATGGCAAAACTTTGATCGTGTTGACGGATAAAAAATTCCGTCAAGGTTACTTGCCTGCTAACTCAGCAATGGCAACGGGTGCGGTTCACCATTACTTGATTCAAGTTGGTTTGCGTACTGATGCGAATATTTTAGTTGAAACTGGCTTCGCACGTGATCCGCATCAATTTGCGGTATTGCTTGGTTTCGGCGCAACTGCGGTTTATCCATATTTAGCTTACGATGTGATCAATGATTTGGTTGCAAAAGGCGAATTATTGGGTGATCCATTACAGGCGCAAGCAAACTTCCGCAAAGGCATTGAGAAAGGCTTGTTGAAAGTGCTTTCTAAGATGGGTATTTCGACTGTTGCGTCTTATCGTGGTGGTCAATTATTCGAAGCCGTAGGTTTGTCGTCTGAAGTGGTTGATCAATGTTTCCTTGGCGTACCAAGTCGTATCCAAGGTGCAACATTCGAAGACTTAGAGAAAGATCAGAAAAAACTGGCAACCCTTGCTTGGCAAGCTCGTAAGCCAATTGATCAGGGTGGTTTGCTCAAATTCGTATTCGACAAAGAATACCATGCGTTCAATCCAGATGTGATTAATGCCTTGCACGTTGCAGTGCGTTCAGGTCAATATCAAGACTTTAAACAATACGCTGAATTGGTGAATAACCGTCCAGTGGCAACGCTACGTGACTTATTTAAGTTAAAAACCACCAATTCGATTGCTTTAGATCAAGTTGAAAGCATTGAAGATATTCTGCCGCGTTTCGACTCAGCTGGTATGTCTCTCGGTGCGTTATCACCAGAAGCGCATGAAGCGATTGCGATTGCGATGAATACCATCGGTGGTCGTTCGAACTCAGGTGAGGGCGGTGAAGATCCTGCACGTTATGGCACAATCCGTAACTCGAAAATTAAACAAATTGCATCGGGTCGTTTTGGTGTTACCCCAGCTTACTTAACCTCTGCGGAAGTATTGCAGATTAAGGTGGCACAAGGTGCAAAACCAGGTGAGGGCGGGCAGTTACCGGGTGGTAAAGTAAATGGCTTAATTGCGCGTTTACGTTATTCAGTACCGGGTGTGACGCTCATTTCACCACCTCCGCATCATGATATTTATTCGATTGAAGATTTATCGCAATTGATTTTTGACTTGAAACAGGTCAATCCTCAAGCGATGGTGTCGGTGAAACTGGTTTCTGAGCCAGGTGTAGGGACAATTGCCGCAGGTGTTGCAAAAGCCTATGCAGACTTCATTACCATTTCAGGTTATGACGGTGGTACAGCAGCTTCGCCACTTTCTTCAATTCACCATGCGGGTTCTCCGTGGGAATTGGGTTTAAGTGAAGCGCATCAAGCACTTCGCGTAAACGATTTACGTGGCAAAGTACGTGTACAAACCGATGGTGGTTTAAAAACAGGTTTAGATGTGATTAAAGCAGCAATTTTAGGTGCTGAGAGCTTTGGTTTTGGTTCAACACCAATGATTGCATTAGGTTGTAAATACTTGCGTATTTGCCACTTAAATAACTGTGCGACAGGTGTTGCAACGCAACAAGATCATTTACGTCAAGAGCATTATATTGGCGAGCCAGAAATGCTCATCAACTTCTTCAAATTTATTGCTGAAGAAACGCGTGAATTGTTAGCCGCACTAGGTGTTGCATCACTGAAAGATTTGATTGGTCGTGTTGATTTGCTTGAAGTGTTATCAGGCGAAACTGAAAAACATGCACATCTTGATTTAAGTGCGTTATTGACTTCACATCCATCGGCGGAAGGTAAGGCGCAATATTGTCAAGTTCAAGGCAATGCACCTTTTGACAAAGGTGTCTTGGCGGAAAGAATGGTGGCAGAAATGTTGCCAGCAATTGAAGCGAGCACAGGTGGTTCGTTCAACTTCACGGTGGGTAACTGTGACCGTTCAATCGGCGCACGTATTTCAGGTGAAATTGCACGTCGTTATGGCAACTTGGGTATGGAAAACAGTCCAGTGGTCATGAATCTTGTAGGTACTGCTGGTCAGTCACTTGGTGTTTGGAACGCTGGTGGTTTGCATATCAAACTTGAAGGTGATGCCAATGACTATGTCGGTAAAGGCATGGCAGGTGGTCGTGTTTCGATCTTCCCACCAAAAGGTTCTCCTTTCCAAACGCAAAATACCGCAATTATTGGTAACACTTGTTTATATGGTGCAACGGGCGGTAAAGTCTTTGCGGCAGGTACGGCGGGCGAACGTTTTGCAGTACGTAACTCAGGTGCTTTTGCGGTGATTGAAGGTGCAGGCGACCACTGTTGTGAATATATGACAGGTGGTGTGGTGACTGTTCTTGGTAAAGTTGGGCATAACTTCGGTGCAGGTATGACTGGTGGTTTTGCTTATGTACTTGATCTTGATAACAACTTTGTCGATTACCACAACCATGAGCTGATTGATCTAACGCGTATTTCAACTGAAGCGATGGAAGATCATCGACAAAATCTACTACGTATTTTGGATGAACACATTCAAGAGACAGGTAGTTCTTGGGGCTATAAAATCCGTAATGAGTTCGACTTCTATAGTCGTAAGTTCTGGTTGGTGAAACCCAAAGCTGCTAATTTGAAGTCGCTTTTGAAAACCACTCAAGCTGATCCACAATAATTCCACG
>DAOMAH010000249.1:0-3226 GCA_035426725.1 Acinetobacter sp. | reverse complement strand
TGCTTGAAGCGACTTTACGCCCTTTCACCACATCGGCTGCGGCACGAATATCTTCGATACGAGAGTTAGTACATGAACCAATAAACACACGATCAAGTTGAATATCAGCCAACGCTTGACCTGCGGTTAAGCCCATGTATTGATAGGCACGTGTCCAGTCATTACGTTGCACGTCATCTTTAGCTTGTTCTAAAGTTGGCACTGCTTGTGACACTGGAATTACCATTTCAGGCGATGTTCCCCAAGATACTTGCGGCTCAATCTCTGCACCATTCAATACCACTACAGCATCAAACACCGCATCTTCATCTGAATGCAAAGTATTCCAATATTCGACAGCTTGATCCCACTGTTCGCCTTTCGGTGCGTAATTACGGTCTTTTACATAAGCAATGGTTTTGTCATCAACAGACACCATACCAACACGTGCGCCTGCTTCGATTGCCATGTTACACACAGTCATACGACCTTCGATCGACATATCACGGAATACTTGACCACCAAATTCGATCGCATAGCCTGTACCGCCAGCCGTACCGATTTTGCCAATAATAGCCAACACCACATCCTTCGATGTCACGCCATTGCCTAACACGCCATCGACACGGACTAACATATTTTTGGATTTTTTCTGTACCAAGCATTGTGTTGCCAACACATGCTCAACTTCAGACGTACCAATACCATGCGCCAAACATCCAAAAGCACCATGCGTTGCGGTATGTGAATCACCACACACTACGGTCATGCCCGGCAAAGTTAAACCTTGCTCGGGGCCGACCACATGCGCGATGCCTTGACGAATATCATTAATACCAAATTCAACGATATTAAAAGCCTTACAGTTGTCGTCTAAAGTTTGCACTTGGATGCGAGAGGTATCATCTTCGATACCTGCAATGCCTTGCTCACGTTCTTTTTTAGAGGTTGGTACGTTATGGTCAGGTGTCGCGACGTTGGCACTTAAACGCCAAGGTTGACGATTTGCCAATTGCAAACCTTCAAAGGCTTGAGGACTGGTCACTTCGTGTAATAAATGACGATCAATATAAATCAAGCTTGAACCATCATCACGTTGCTTAACTAAATGGTCATCCCATAATTTGTCATACAATGTCTTGCCTACCATGTCGTCGCTCTCCATCGTGCTTGTCATAGGACTGGGTAACTAAATCATGGAATCATTATAGCAAGCGCTTTGCATAAAACTAATTTATCATTTTTATAAATTAACAAACTTTTCGGAATGCATGATTATTCTAGGAATCTGACTTCCAAATTCTTGGAAAGCCACTAAACAAAATAACTAACAGAAGAAGTTAACTTCATCAAAATGTATTATTCGACATATACATCAGATCGTTTAAATTCTGGATATACATCTAACAATTTTAAGCAGTCATGAATGCCATGGCAGTATTTTCCGTTTAAATAGACCTCACCATAAGAATGGTCAAATCTAAACTTTACATGTTTAAAGTAGAAGATTCTTTGCAAAGCAATCGTATTTTGTGAAAAACCTATATCGCGTAATAATTCCCTATCAGCACGAACCAATCCTACAAACAAAGGGATACATAATAATTGAACAATGAAATACAGTATCAAAAGTAGCTTAGCTAAAACCATACCTAAAGATATGACGCTTGGGGAACCTTTAGAAAGTAGGCTAAAAAATAGAACCGTAGCCAACCATATTAATATTGGAAAAATAACATACACATCCAATAACACATATTTGCACCCATACCCCATCCACGGTGGAATATGAAGAATTGCTGTCTTTAAATTTAATAGTGCATCAATATGATGCCGTAAAGAAACATCATCATACGCATAAGTCACAACCCGAACACAACTTCCTTCCCCAAAGAATAACTCTTGAAAATTCCCCTGAAGAAGATGTCCATTTATCGTACAAGTAAACTTCTTACTGCGTACATAACGTGCGCGATAACTCATCATATCCAGTCTTAAGTGGCTTGGCTGGATTGATAAATCTTCAACAATACCTTCTAAGGTTATAATATTTTCCATATCGCGATTCTATTTTTAAAAATAAGCATCTTTGCTCCTGCTTTTCATTTTATGGCGAAGATTGTTTTATTCAATGGGGTTCATCACAAATTTCATTTTTACATTTTAATTGATAATGATTATTATTTAATAAATTTATTCTGAGATGCTCGTCATGGCACATTTGCAACAATTCCTGTTTAACAACAGCCGCACTCTAAAAAAGACCTTGAGTTATTACATCGTGCATATTAGTGTGGCGATGATGGTTGCCTATGTGATTACAGGCAATTTTATCATGGCGGCAACCTTGAGTTTAATTGAACCCACGGTGCAAGCCTTTGCATTTTTCTTCCATGAAAAGTGTGGAATCGTTTTTAAATCCATTAAAACAAGAATTAAAAATCCCCTAGATTTTTAGGAATGCTGCTATGAATCTCGCCGCTTTTGATGCATTTGTTAAAGTTATGGAAACAGGTTCAATTTCAATTGCAGCAGAGCATTTATTCATCACCCAACCTGCTGTGACTAAACGCATTCATAGCTTAGAAGATTATTTTGGGGTGAAATTATTTGAATCGGCAGGTCGTGGCATTCAACCGACACATGCTGCCCATTCGCTGTTACCCAAAGTCAAAATGTGGCTGAATGAACTGGGTGAAATTCATCACACCCTCAGTCATGAACAAGCGCATGTGCAAGGTCGCTTAAAGATTGGTACCAGTCATCACATTGGGCTACATCATTTGGCTGAGCCGCTGAAACGGTTTGTGCAGCAATTCCCTCAAGTGACTTTAGATGTACATTTTGTCGATTCGGAACAAGCTCATGAACAAGTGTTGGCGGGCGAATTAGAACTGGCGTTTCTGACTTTGCCACCGCGTGGTGATGATCGGCTGAATTATCTCACCATTTGGCATGACCCTTTGGTATTTGTGGCTGCACCGTTTCATGCTTTGGCTCAGCAACAGCAATTACATTTAGAAGATTTAATTGCCTATCCGAGTTTGCTGCCCGCTGCACATACCTATACCAGTCAAATCATGTTGGCTGAATTTGAAAAGAAAGGCTTAAAACCGCAGATCAGTATGGGCAACAATCCATTAGAGTCCATCCGCATGTTAGTGTCGATTGGTTTAGGTTGGTCAGTGTTGCCGAAAACATTACTCAATCATGAATTAGTCCAGTTGGATTTGAATCTCAAACTGAA
>DAOMAH010000248.1:0-3229 GCA_035426725.1 Acinetobacter sp. | reverse complement strand
TGTCTTGACCTGAATGCAGTCTGCAATGTCATTCTAGTCAATACAGCACTTTTTTAAATATGCTATGGTTATAGCAAGAATATCGCAATTATGCTTGGAAAACCCTTATGAGCAAAACAACTCAAGAAAGTCCAGCAGTTGAAAAACCTGCACAAGAGACAGTGTCAAATACATCAAAAGCGACTTCCACTCCACGTAAAAGTACAAGCACAGCTCCTAAAGCAGCAACGACGGCGCCTAAAACAACTCGCCCTCGTACCACTGCTTCTAGTACAAAAAGCGCTGCTTCTACAACACCTTCTACTTCTACAACAAAAGTAGCACCCGCAAAAACAACCAAACCTTCTGTTCAACAGGATAAAACCATGAGCCAAAACACCGTTCGCCGTGTTGCCATTATCGGCGGTAACCGTATTCCTTTCGCTCGCTCTAACGGCGCATATTTCACAGCATCAAACACAGATATGTTTACTGCTGCGTTAAATGGCTTAGTTGAGCGTTTTAACCTTAAAGGTCAACGTCTAGGTGAAGTCGTTGCAGGTGCAGTATTAAAGCACAGCCGTGACTTTAATATGACACGTGAATGTGTATTGAGTACGCAACTTGCACCTGAAACCCCAGCTTATGACATTCAACAAGCATGTGGTACAGGTTTACAAGCTGCATTCTTGGTTGCTAATAAAATTGCACTAGGTCAAATTGAAGTGGGTATCGCGGGTGGTGTAGACACTACTTCTGATGCGCCAATCGCGTTAGGTGATGGCTTACGTAAAGCATTGCTTGAGTTGAACATTGCTAAAACAGGTAAAGACCGTTTAAAAGCTTTAGCAAAAATCAATGTTAAAGATTTGATGGATGCACCTAAAAATGGTGAGCCACGCACAGGTCTTGCAATGGGTGATCATGCTGCGATTACCGCTTTAGAATGGGCTATTCCACGTGAAGCGCAGGATGAGTTAGCTGCAACTTCTCATCAAAAAATGGCAAAAGCATACGATGAAGGTTTCTTCGATGACTTAATCACGCCATTCTTAGGTTTAAACCGTGATAACAACTTACGTGCTGACTCTACTACTGAGAAATTAGCAAAATTAAAACCAGTTTTTGGTAAGGGCGAAGCTGCAACTATGACAGCGGGTAACTCTACACCACTAACTGATGGTGCATCTTGTGTACTTTTAGCTTCTGAAGAATGGGCTAAAGCAAATGGTCATGAAATTCTTGCTTACTTAAGCTTCTCTGAAACTGCTGCGGTAGATTTCGTTGGTAAGAAAGAAGGCTTATTGATGGCACCTGCTTATGCAGTTCCACGTATGCTTGAGCGTGCTGGTCTTAAACTTCAAGATTTCGACTACTATGAAATCCACGAAG
This sequence comes from Acinetobacter sp., assembly GCA_035426725.1. Lineage (GTDB taxonomy): Bacteria > Pseudomonadota > Gammaproteobacteria > Pseudomonadales > Moraxellaceae > Acinetobacter. The sequence continues at coordinate 1,858 of DAOMAH010000248.1, read as the reverse complement.
CGTTTGCATCACAAGTTCTTTCTACCTTGAAAGCTTGGGAAGATCCGAAATTCTGTAAAGAACGTTTAGGCTTAGCTGCTCCTTTAGGTTCAATTGATCGTAGCAAGTTGAACGTTAAAGGTTCTTCTTTGGCTGCGGGTCACCCATTCGCTGCAACTGGTGGTCGTATTATCGCGACTGCTGCAAAATTACTTAACCAAAAAGGTTCAGGTCGTATTTTAGTTTCGATCTGTGCTGCTGGTGGTCAAGGTGTTGTTGCAATTATTGAAAAATAATCGCTAACTTGATTAAAAAAGGCTGAATCAAATGATTCAGCCTTTTTTATTCCCCCTGTTAAAACAGGAGAAATTTCAATGTGATGAGTTAACCATACTGCTTTTTCAAATAATCAACAATCTTAGCGGACTCAAACATCTTCACACCTGTATTTGCATCTACCAAATAAGGCACTTTAATATCACGCCCCATGACGCCCACAACCTTTTCACGCTTACCATTCGGTAAAGGAATATATTGGCCTGGTTTTAAGCGAAATACAGCAGGCCCGACATCTTGCCAACGTTCTTTGGGTACGTTATGCAAAACATACGGAAGTTCTAACTCAGATAAAACCTCACGCACCAAACGGCTATAGGGACTCGCCTCAAAGCTCCATAATTCCAACAATTGCTTAGGTGCAGGTCGGTCAATAATCTGCTTATTTACCCAAACACCACGCGCTGCATTGGTCAGTGTCGCAAACATAGAAACATAAGGAAAGTCGGGATAATTACTGAATTTTTTCGGAGTAGTTCCCTTCTTGCCATAGTGCTTAAACAGATGATGAATAATCGCTTGTGATTCATACATTTGGTCGCCCGTATTTTCATCAATTAAAAATGGAAACCGATGTTTCCCACCTTTTTCTTTGACAATTTGACGGTACTTTTGACCACCTTTTGGACACGGATAAATTTCCACATCTAAATTAAGCATGGTGATAACTTCACGCACACGACGACAAAATGGTGAACCTTCAAACTCATACAGTTTTAATGGTAAAGCTGGCTGCTTTGGAAATGGCGTGCCATTTGCCCCTCTCCATCCCTCAACCGTACTTGCAGCGACCGATTGCAAAATCTTTAATTGATGCGTCACTTGTTTCAACATTTGATTATCCTTTTACTCTGCGATCAATGACTTTTTAGAGATCACAATGCCGTTATTGTCTGCATACAGATAATCACCTGAATAAATCGTCACACCGCCAAATTGCAATGCAATATCCACTTCGCCAACGCCTTTACGGTTACTTTTTTGCGGGATGGCAGCCAATGCATGCACGCCCAAATCCAACTCGGCAATCGCATCAACATCACGTACACAACCGTAAATCACCACGCCATTCCAGTGATTTTGAACCGCAGATTCTGCGATTAAGTCGCCCATTAAGGCGCAACGCATCGACGCACCGCCATCAACGACCAAGACTTTACCTGTACCATCAGTTGCCAAAAGTTCTTTAACACGAGAGTTATCTTCAAAGCATTTAACGGTTATGACTTGCCCTGAAAAGGTTTTGCGTGCGCCATAGCTTTTAAAGAATTTGCCATCTAAACATGGAGTCACAACTTGTAGGTTTTTTTCAGGATTATCATCTAACAAATCACAGGTTACAAAAGGCACTGTTGTCACTGAAATTCTCCATTTATTGGGTTTGTTGAATTGCTAAATTATCGTATAGCTTAAATGCTGCGGTTTGAGTTTGTGCTGCAACGAGTATGCTATGTGCCAACTGCTCGGCAGTGACTGGTTTATATTTAAACGGTTTTGTCCACGTTTTTTCCACCAGTTTAAATAGCGTCTGTGCTACATCTTC
>DAOMAH010000247.1:0-3229 GCA_035426725.1 Acinetobacter sp. | reverse complement strand
CCTATCTTTACGCATATCATCAGCAATAACTGTCCCGATACGCCCCACAACGATTGCAATTGAAAAAGCAATCACAGGTAATAAAATTGTAGCAATCATTATATAACCACCTCTTTAATGAAAATTTGATTTACAAGCATGATCAATTAGTCTTGTGCATCTTGTTCTTGAAACATGACGGTACCAATACGACCACCGACAACTGCAATTGCAAACGCAACAACTGGTAATAATAAAACTGACATATTTAATTCCTCTATCTTATTTGCATCGCCAACTTGGCGACAGATGTGTGTACATGTGTACACATTAATTAGGATAATAGCGACAAAATATTACAGACTCAAGACTTGAAAAGAATTTACCGACGAACGGCATGTTACTTTAAATAATTAATTTATATAAACAATTTAAAATGTCTTTTTTTATTTTTAAATTTTATTTGTAAGAATCAGTGAGTTAACAGCAAAAAAATGGCGATAATATGACCGCAATGCAGTAATTTTATGCTGTTATTTTGATCTAAAGACACTTTCCCCCCGATAAAATGAGTATCTTTTCGCAAAAAATAGCAAAGTGACATGAAAGACACTCAAAATTGATCGGTTTTAGGAATTTCCATACAGAAAACTTATTATTTTTAAGCAGAAAAATGCGCATTTAGTATATATTATTGACCGTGTCGCTACTTTTTTAGATATTATATCTTTGACCTCATGATATGCGCCTGATTTTAAAATTATACTTATATAAATCAGCCTATTGCATATTATAATTTATTAAGACTTAGGATTAGGTTTGAATGAAAAATTTTAAAATTGCCCTTGCTCAATTCTCTCCGCATATTGGCAATATTGACGCAAATACTCAAAAAATGATTGAACAGATCAATGCAGCAAAACTGCAACAGGCTGACTTAATCGTGTTTCCTGAACTTTCAACACTGGGCTACCCTGCCGATGACTTATTACTCCGCCCAAACTTACAAAAGCGTACGCAAAAAGCCTTTGCTCAACTAAGTGAAATCAAAGACATCGTGATTGTTTTTGGTTTTGTGCATCAAACGGAAGATGGTCAACGTTACAACTCCGCTGCCGTAATGAAAGATGGACAAATCTTAGGTATTTATAATAAACAGAATTTGCCAAATTATAGTGTCTTTGATGAAAAACGTTATTTCCAAAGTAGTCATCAGCATCTTGTTTTCGAATATTTAGGGCACAAATTTGGTGTATTGATTTGCGAAGATGTTTGGTCATTGCCAATCGTGAAACAGCTGAGCCAGCTTAATGTTGAAACGGTATTGGTTTTAAATTCTTCACCATATGAAGTCGGTAAACCGCAACATCGCATCCAAACTCTCAACGAATTGGCAAAACAATTACATTTAAATATTGTCTATGTGAACCAAGTCGGTGGGCAAGACGATTTGATCTTTGACGGATCAAGCTTTGTCAACAATCACAATGGAACACTTGCCTTACAAGCGCCAAGTTTCCAAGAAACGGTTTATGTTGCAGAGTTTGATGCTGAACAAAAGCAATTCAAAACCGCTGAGAATCCGCCTGCACTCGAAACTTTTGCAGAAATCTATCAAGCCCTCGTCATGGCAACCCGTGATTATGTGCAACGCTCAGGTTTTCCAGGGGTGATTTTAGGTTTATCAGGTGGTATTGATTCTGCGTTGACCCTCGCGATCGCAGTCGATGCGATTGGCGCAGATAAAGTCCAAGCGGTGATGATGCCTTATACCTATACCGCAAAAATGAGCGTTGAAGATGCCAATGAGCAAGCCCGACGTATGGGGGTAACCTTTGGAATTGCTGAGATTCACCCGATTGTAAATAGTTTCATGCAGACGCTGTACCCTTTCTTTGGCAACACCCCAGCCGATGCAACGGAAGAAAACCTACAAGCACGTACTCGTGGCACGTTATTGATGGGACTTTCCAATAAATTTGGTAACCTTGTGCTATCCACTGGCAATAAATCAGAAATTTCTGTCGGTTATTGCACGCTGTATGGCGATATGGTTGGCGGTTTTAATGTACTTAAAGATGTGTATAAAACTATCGTGTTTGAGTTGGCAAAATATCGCAATACACTGGGTGAAACTCCTGTCATCCCTGAGCGCGTGATTAAACGTCCACCATCAGCCGAACTGCGTCCAGACCAAAAAGATCAAGATTCATTGCCGCCTTACGATGTATTGGATGCAATTTTGTATGCTTATATCGAAGAAGATGCCAGCCAAGCGGATATTATCGCTAAAGGCTATCCTGCTGATGTGGTGGAAAAAGTAATTACATTGGTCGATCGCAATGAATACAAACGTCGTCAAGGCGCAATTGGACCACGCATTAGCTCTCGCGCCTTTAGCCGTGAGCGACGTTACCCGATCGTCAATGGCTGGACAGCGAATGACTAAACCGAATTCAAATCCATCGGAACAACTTGCTCAAGCTCTTTTGCTTGAGCAAGTGTCGTTTTATAAAAAGCAACTCACCACGCAGTTCTCTGCCGATTTTTTACAACCCTTTCTGCAGCTTTTTATTCAACACTCTCCAAATATCAAACTGAAAGAAGTGATTGAGTTAGAACAAATACAAGCGGTGGTGCGACGCTACGCCTTTGAAATGCAGCTGGGTGCGGGTTTGTTGGAATTCATTGGTGAAATTGCACAACGACTCCATGTCTTTTCGCTACAATCCACGGCTCAACTGCAAGACATTTTTTCCGAACATCAATTTGAAATTTGGCTCTCCAAGTTTTTAGAACTAGAAAACATTCATCGTGATATTAATCATTTTTTAAAAGAAAGCCCTGCAATTCAGCAATTGTGCCACTACATTGCGACCACAACCTTACATAGTAAATTGCCTGCATTATTTAATACGCCGTACCTAGACAATACAACAGAAAGTAAATACCAGTGGCAACAGAAACTAAAAAGCTTTTCTTCTCGTCAGCAACAACGTATAGAACAAAAAGTAGAAGAAAGTATGGCGCGCTTTATTCAAACCCAATTGGTCGATCTCAGCCTACTTTCACCAAATGACTTGGAACTGCTCGCGCGAAATATTTGGAATGAGCATAAAGGAAATGCCATTTCCGACTATATGAATCACCTGACGCCGCTGGATGTCGAAGAATTCTTTGTGATGCTGTACGAATATTGGAAGGAATTACGCCAATCCGCATTTATTCAGGATTTGATTCTGTACGGGGT
>DAOMAH010000246.1:0-3231 GCA_035426725.1 Acinetobacter sp. | reverse complement strand
AACTTCATCAACAAATTCAGCCACTTCAGGCGTAGAGCCCGAGGTAATTTTTAGAATATTCGTCACTCGGTGCAATTTATCACCTGGGTTAATTCGCTCTGGGCTATAACCAGCGAAAAAATCCTGATTAAACTTTAAGCCCGAGATTTTTTCCAAAACTGGAATACAGACTTCTTCCGTTGCACCCGGATAAACTGTTGACTCGTAAACAACAATATCGCCTTTTTTCAGCACTTTACCAATTGTTTCACTGGCTTTTTTAAGAGGCGTCAGATCAGGACGATTTACATGATCTATTGGTGTCGGCACTGTAACAATAAAGAAATTGCAAGCTTTTAAATCTTCTAAATTCGCTGTATAGCTTAATTTACTGGCGAGAGCCAACGCTTCGGGCGCAACCTCTAAAGTATGATCTTGACCAGCCTTTAATTCATCAATACGTTTTTGATAGATATCAAAACCAATGGTAGAAATCTTTTTCCCGAACTCAACAGCCAGCGGGAGTCCTACATACCCCAACCCGATAACTGCTACTTTTAATTCAGTAAGTTCCATAAAATTAGCCTTATATCCTAAATACATACAATCTATCTGAGATTTAAATAAAAACAGAAGCCTTCAATTTTCAGCGCGCAATATATCAGACTTTGCATTTGATACCACCTCACAATTGTATGACTATCTTTAAATTCTTTTCTCCAAAAATTAAGTAGTCTACCTAAAATGTAATTTTATCAATCTTTAACGCCGAAAGATGACACTTAGATAAATTAAACATACAAAGCAAAAAGATTTTTCACTGCTTTTCTGAGATTTTTCAGCTAGAATTAAGCCAATTTTAAATCCAAACACGTCTTGTTGTGCGGAAGCTAATATTAAATTAGATATAAATATCCAAGGGTCAAATGTGAAGCATTATCAACTATTTTCTATCCTTGCAATTAGCATAAGTACTGTCGGTTGCGCCGTTACGTCAGGCTTGCAAACCTACGACATTCCCAGTGAAGGTCTCTACACGACTGAACTTGGGTCTCAAGTCAACGTGATTAAAATTACTCAGGACAACTTAGCTGCGGTACAACCGGCGTCCATTGATTACAAAAAAAATTATACTGCACTGTTTAAAAATCAACAAAAAGCTTACCGTTTGAGTGCAGGCGATGTTTTATCGATTCAGCTTTGGGCTTACCCTGAGATTACACCTCCAGTAAACAATGTATCAACCGAACAATCTATTCAGGCAAATGGATACCCTGTTGATTATAATGGTTTTATTCAACTACCTTTGGTCGGTCGCTATAAAGCCACAGGGAAAACACTGTCGCAATTAAATACTGAGCTTCGGAATCAGTTTTCACATTATTTAAAAACGCCTGACGTCATTGTGCGTGTGCTTTCTTATCAAGGGCAGCGTTATTCTGTACAAGGCAGTGTAAAAAATAGTGGGCAATTTTATCTTAGCGATCAACCTGTCAGTATTTATACTGCATTAGGTATGGCTGGCGGCGTTTCTGAACTTGGCGATAATCGTTATATTCAATTGGTTCGAAATGGTGTCACCTACGATCTCAACACCATCGAATTGGAAAAATCGGGTTATTCTTTACATAAACTTTTGGTACAGCCTAATGACACACTTTATGTTAGCACTAAAGAAAATCAAAAAATCTATGTCATGGGCGAGTCAGGTAAAAATCAGGCTTTAGCCTTGCGAGACCAAGGGCTAACGCTGAGCGATGCACTTGGAGAAAGTCTGGGGCTAAATCCTCTTTCTGCAAGTGCAAGCCGTATTTATGTACTTCGAACCAATCCTAATGATCGTAGTACTGCACTTTATCATATGAATCTGATGAGCTTAGGTGATTTTGGTCTTGCCAATCAATTTAAACTCAGAAGCAATGACATTGTATATGTTGATGCAACTGGCCTAACCCGTTGGCAGCGTGTGATCAATCAGGTTATACCATTCTCAAGCGCGCTCTATAATCTAGATCGTTTAGGGCAATAACCTGCATGGATATCAAAAATATCTTAGTAGTTTGCGTAGGCAATATTTGTCGAAGTCCCATGGCTGAATACCTTTTAAAACAGCAGAATTCCAATTTAAGCATTGAGTCTGCAGGTATTTCCGGGTTGATTGGACATGCTGCCGATGTGAAAGCACAGCTTTGTATGCAACGCCTCGACATCGATATCAGTCAACATGTGGCTAGAAAACTTAATGTTGAGCAGCTTAAACAAGCAGATTTAGTATTGGTGATGAGCAATAATCAACTGAAACACATCGAACAAACTTGGCCTTTTGTCAAAGGCAAAGTCTTTCGTTTAGGGCATTGGCAAAATAAGAATGTTCCCGATCCCTATCAACATGACCAAACTTTCTTTGATGATACGTGTCAGCTCATCCAACAATGTGTTGCTGATTGGAAAACCCATATTTAACTTTTAGATTTAAGATTATGAGCCAAAATACCAATACTGAAGATACAATTAACCTGAAAGAGCTGTTTTTTTCTTTAATTGCACAATGGAAACTGATTGCCTTATGTATCATGCTCAGTTTGGCATGTGCTTTACTCTATTTACGTGTCACGCCTGATACCTTTGCGGTAGATGCTTTAGTGCAAGTTGAAGATAGCAAAGGTGCCTCTGCGGCACTTTTAGGTGATCTTTCGCAAATGATTGATCAAAAATCCCCTGCGCAATCTGAAATTGAAATTTTAAAATCACGTCTAGTCTTAGGTTCCGTCATTCGAGCCTTGCATTTGGATTTAAATATTTCAAGCGAAGAAGATACCTTCAACCATCGTTTGCTGCACCAAACCAATTATAAAACCCAATACTCTACGCAATCGGTGTTATTTCACGATAATCAAAAGACTTTTAACATTCGCAAGTTTGATATCCCTAATGATTATCTAAATAAGAATTTAAGCTTAAGCTTTCAAAATCAGCAATTTAAACTCATTGATCTGGACACTGAAGAAATTTTATTAACAGGCCCATTAAATCAGATTTCTCAGTTCTCGAATCAATATGGTGCTTGGAACGTTGGAATTTTTACCAAAGATAGCTTTCAAACTCACTACTTAATACAGAAGAAATCTTTACCTGCAGCAGTGAAGGCTCTCAGCGCAAACTACTCTGTGGCTGAAAAGGGCAAACTCACGGGTATTTTAGGTCTCAGTTATCAAGGTCAGGATAAAGAACATATCACTCGTGTGTTAAATG
>DAOMAH010000245.1:0-3272 GCA_035426725.1 Acinetobacter sp. | reverse complement strand
CTCAACAGATGGGGTTCACTGCAATTCACTTGGATTCAATGGGTTGGTCTATCACGCTCGGTGTGATTTTCTGTTTGCTATTTTGGTGTGTGGCGAGAGCTGCTAACGCTGGTGTTCCTACCAAGTTCCAATCTGCAATTGAAATGATTATCGAGTTTGTAGACTCAAGTGTCCGTGATACTTTTCATGGTAAATCACGCTTAATTGCGCCGCTTGCATTGACGATTTTCGTGTGGATTTTCCTCATGAATGCAATGGATTTAATCCCAGTTGATTGGATTCCATATGTTGCTCAACACATTGGCGCTAGCGTATTTGGCATGGATCCTCACCACGTTTATTTCAAGGTGGTTCCATCTACAGACCCGAACATTACTTTAGGGATGTCGTTGTCTGTATTTGTACTAATCTTGTTCTATAGTATTCGTGAAAAAGGCATCGGCGGTTTCGTTGGTGAATTGGCACTTAACCCATTTAACCCAAGTAATCCAGTTGCAAAAGCGTTGCTTATTCCAGTGAATTTAATTTTGGAATTAGTAACTTTCCTTGCTCGACCAGTTTCGTTGGCTCTACGACTGTTCGGTAACATGTATGCGGGTGAGTTAATCTTCATTCTCATCGCATTATTACCGTGGTATGTCCAGTGGGCGTTGTCTGTACCTTGGGCTATTTTCCATATTCTTGTAATCACGCTGCAAGCATTTATCTTTATGATGCTGACCATCGTTTACTTGAGCATGGCTAGCGAAAAGCATTAATTGTATTGCCTAATTATCATGCGATAATTAGGCTTAAATTTTTTTAGTTTAATTTGGTAATCACCTAACCTCTGAGGAATTTTATATGGAACTCACTTTAGGTCTAGTTGCAATTGCATCTGCTATCTTGATCGCTTTTGGTGCTTTAGGTACTGCGATTGGTTTTGGTCTTTTAGGCGGTCGCTTCCTTGAAGCTGTTGCACGTCAACCAGAATTGGCTCCACAACTTCAAACTCGTATGTTCTTAATCGCGGGTCTTCTTGATGCTGTGCCTATGATCGGTGTTGGTATTGGCTTGTTCTTCATCTTCGCTAATCCATTTGTAGGTTAATAGCTTAATTCCTAAATCCACATATTGAGGAATAGCGAAATGAATATCAACCTCACATTGATTGGCCAAGCGATTGCGTTTGCAATGTTTGTTGCATTCTGCATGAAGTTTGTATGGCCACCACTAATCAATGCGATTAGTGAGCGTCAGCGTAAAATTGCTGATGGCTTAAACGCTGCTGAAAAAGCGAAAGCTGACCTTGCTGATGCACAATCACAAGTAAAAGCTGAACTTGATGCAGCGAAAGCGCAAGCGGCTCAATTGATCGAACAAGCGAACCGTCGCGGTGCGCAATTGGTCGAAGAAGCGCGTACCCAAGCATCTGCTGAAGGTGAGCGTATTCGTCAACAGGCGAAAGAAACTGTTGATCAAGACATCAATGCTGCTCGCGAAGAATTACGTCAACAAGTTGCTGCTTTGGCAGTTGCTGGCGCAGAGAAAATTCTGAACCAACAAGTTGACGCAGAAGCTCATAATGCCATGCTGACTCAGCTGGCTGCTAAACTTTAAGCGAGGCGCGAAAAATGGCTGAACTCTTAACGTTGGCACGCCCGTACGCGAAAGCAGCATTTGCTTATGCATCTGAGCAAAATGCAGCCGACAACTGGTCGACTACATTGCAATTGCTTAGTGCTGCTGTGCAAGACGAAGCATTTTCAGCTTATTTGAATCGCCCTGAGTTGACACCTACTGAACAAGTAAGTGTTTTTGCGAAAGTTTTAGGTGAACAACCTTCTACAGCAGTGTCTAACTTTTTGACTTTGCTTGCAGATAATGGTCGTTTGACTTTATTGCCTGAAATTGAAGCAGAATTTGAACAACTCAAATCACAGAATAACAACGTTGTAGATGTCGTCATTGAATCTGCATTTGAACTTGCTCCAGAGCAACAACAGAAATTGGCTCAAGCCTTAGAAAAGCGTTTGAACAGTGCTGTGAATGTGTCTGTAGAAGTGAACCCAGCTTTAATTGCTGGGGTGGTTATTCGTGCAGGCGACCAAGTGATAGATGATTCTGCGCGTAACAAGCTCGAAAAAATGCGGACTCGCCTTCTTGCGTAATTTTGAATAGAAATTACTGCTTAGAAGAAGACTGAACTACTAAAAGATTGAGGTATAGCGCAATGCAACAACTGAATCCATCCGAGATCAGTGCGCTCATTAAACAGCGTATCGGCGATCTGGACACCAGCGCGACCGCTAAGAACGAAGGAACCATTGTTATGGTTTCCGACGGTATTGTGCGTATTCACGGCCTTGCTGATGCAATGTACGGTGAGATGATCGAATTCGACGGCGGCTTATTTGGTATGGCACTGAACCTAGAACAGGATTCAGTGGGCGTCGTTGTTTTAGGTAACTACTTAAGCCTTCAAGAAGGTCAAAAAGCTCGTTGCACAGGTCGTGTACTTGAAGTTCCGGTTGGTCCTGAACTTCTTGGCCGTGTGGTCGACGCTTTGGGTAATCCAATTGATGGTAAAGGCCCAATTGATGCAAAATTAACCGATGCTGTTGAAAAAGTAGCACCTGGTGTAATTTGGCGTCAATCAGTGGATCAACCTGTACAAACTGGTTATAAATCAGTAGATACAATGATCCCAGTAGGTCGTGGTCAACGTGAGTTGATCATTGGTGACCGTCAGACTGGTAAAACAGCAATGGCGATCGATGCGATCATCGCTCAGAAAAACTCTGGCATTAAATGTGTATACGTAGCAATTGGTCAAAAGCAATCGACTATCGCTACTGTTGTACGCAAGCTGGAAGAAGCTGGCGCTATGGCGTATACCACTGTTGTCGCAGCAGGTGCATCTGATCCAGCAGCAATGCTGTATTTGGCTCCGTATTCTGGCTGTACAATGGGCGAATATTTCCGTGACCGCGGTGAAGATGCACTCATCATTTATGATGATTTATCTAAGCAAGCTGTTGCTTATCGTCAAATTTCATTGCTTTTACGCCGTCCACCAGGTCGTGAAGCATATCCTGGTGACGTATTCTATCTTCACTCGCGTCTTCTTGAACGTGCTTCGCGCGTATCTGCTGACTACGTTGAGCAATTCACTAAAGGTGAAGTTAAAGGCCAAACTGGTTCATTAACTGCATTACCGATTATTGAAACTCAAGCGGGTGACGTATCTGCATTCGTACCAACCAACGTAATTTCGATTACTGACGGTCAGA
>DAOMAH010000244.1:0-3281 GCA_035426725.1 Acinetobacter sp. | reverse complement strand
CTTTACGACTGTATTTGAAGCAACAAAGGAATCTCGAAAAGCGATTCTTTATGGTCAATTGATCATTATTTTGGTTTATCTACCAGTGATGACTTTGACTGGTGTTGAAGGCAAGATGTTTACACCAATGGCTGCAACGGTTGTTATGGCTTTAGTTGGCGCAATGATTCTTTCAATTACCTTTGTCCCTGCAATGGTGGCATTGGTTACTACTGGTGAAATTAAAGAAGAAGAGTCAAAAATCGTCCACGGCATCAAAAGGTTTTATAACCCAATTTTAGATTGGTCTTTAAATCATAGATATTTACTGATTGCCTTTGTTTCAGTATTTCTTATATTCAGTGCAAGTCTTTCAACTCGTTTAGGTTCAGAGTTTATACCTTCTTTAGATGAGGGAGATGTGGCATTGCATGCCTTACGTATCCCTGGTACTTCATTAACTCAAGCTGTTGAAATGCAATACACGCTTGAAAAAGAAATTGTGAAAATTCCTGAAGTTCAGACCATGTTTGCCAAAGTTGGAACAGCAGAAATCGCCACTGATCCAGTTCCACCTAATGTAGCTGACAATTTTGTCATACTTAAGCCACGTAGCGAATGGCCAAATCCAAAGAAATCCAAGGCTGAAGTTGTTGCAGATATTGAACGAGTAGCCAAAGGTGTTTATGGAAATAATTATGAGTTCACTCAGCCGATCCAAATGCGTTTTAATGAACTTATTTCAGGTGTTCGAACAGATATTGCCGTAAAAATTTATGGTGATGATTTAGAGCAGTTACTTGAATCAGCAAATGCCGCAGCTAAGATTTTAGAAGGAGTTAATGGTACGGCGGATCTGAAAGTAGAACAGATGACAGGCTTGCCAATGGTTTCTGTTGAACTGAAAAAAGACATGATTGCAAATTATGGTCTTGACGCAGAGGATGTACAGCAACAGGTTTCTAGCCTAATTACTGGTGAGACAGCAGGTAAGGTATTTGAAGGTGACCGAAAGTTCGACATTGTCGTACGTATGGATCAAAACTCTGTCACAGACTTAGAAAAACTCAATCAAGTTCCAGTGAATCTGCCTGATGGTTCAAGTGTACTTTTATCTGAATTAATTGAGTTAAAAAATGTTCAAGGACCAAATCAAATTTCTCGTGAGAATGGTAAGCGTCGTATCGTCATCACAGCAAATGTCCGTGGTACAGATATTGGTAGTTACATTGCAGAAGCACAATCTAAGCTGAATGCAGATTTTAAATTACCAGAGGGTTACTGGCTGACTTGGGGCGGTACCTTTGAACAGATGGAGTCTGCATCGAATCGACTCATGGTTGTTGTTCCAATCGCTTTAATTCTGATCTTTGCCATGATCTACATGGCTTTAGGTAATGTTAGAAACAGTGTCTTGGTATTCACAGGCGTACCATTTGCACTAACAGGCGGTGTGATTGCTTTAGCTTTACGGGATATTCCATTCTCAATTTCTGCTGCCGTCGGCTTTATCGCATTGTCAGGTGTGGCTGTGCTGAATGGCTTAGTTCTTGTTTCTGCCATTCAAAGGCTTCGAATGCAAGGGGAAAGTGTCGTTGATGCGGTGAGATATGGTGCAATGGAACGACTGCGCCCTGTTTTGATTACAGCTTTAGTGGCTTCTTTAGGCTTTATTCCAATGGCTTTAAACGTAGGTATTGGTTCTGAAGTTCAACGTCCAATTGCAACTGTCGTTATTGGTGGGATTATTTCATCAACCTTACTGACTTTGATTATTTTGCCGACCTTATATGTGTGGTTTAACCAAGGTCGGTCAAGAAAATCAAACGATGCCGCTGAACAGGTTGTTTAGAGGCATCGTTAATGACAAATATATTGCGAGATAAACAAAGTAAATTTGTGATGATGTGGCTAGTCTGCATGATCAGTCTCGCTTTATGTTTGCACTTTAATGAGCATGTAACTGAAAATGAATTTCAGAGACACGTTTCAATTGATGCAATTCATTCGCACCATCATGAGGTCAGTCAACAACATTCACATGGTCATCAGGATAACTACTATGAACATTTTGTTGGCTATGACGAACTTAAATCGATTGCTTTAGCTCATCTCTTAAAAGGGATTTCGATTCTAGATTGGTCAAAAGAATATGTTTATCTGATGGTGAGTCGTATTTTTAAACCGCCCAAAAAGTTAATGGATTTTCAATTCATTTTAAATTTTGGAGTTTGATATACATGCAAATTATTGCTTCACATATTGTGAAATTAAGTGCTTACATAAAGCTATTACTTGCTTTATTCATCACATTGGTAAGTCCTACACTTTTTGCTCATGGAGTAGCAGAAGGTGATAAGGGCTACATTCAAGAAATTTATGGCGTTCATGTCATTCCATTCATCTATTTGGGTGCGAAGCATATGGTCACTGGATATGACCATTTACTATTTCTTGTTGGCATTATCTTCTTCTTATACCGAATGAAAGATATCGGCTTGTACGTCAGCCTATTTGCACTTGGGCATTCGATTACGATGCTGGTGGGTGTTTATTACAATATCTCGATAAACGCCTACATCATTGATGCAATCATAGGTTTTTCAATCGTTTATAAGGCTCTTGATAACTTAGGGGCTTATCAGCGTTGGTTTGGTTTTCAACCAAACACGAAAGTAGCGACTTTAATTTTTGGTCTGATTCATGGTTTTGGACTCGCAGTAAAAATTCAGGAATATGAAGTTCCGAGTGATGGGTTGTTGGCAAATTTAATCTCTTTCAATATTGGGGTTGAACTAGGTCAGTTTATGGCTCTGTGCATCATCTTGTTATTGATGACGTTTTGGAGAAAGACACCGTATTTCTTTAAAACTGCCTATCAAAGCAATGTCTTCCTCATGTTCCTCGGTTTTTTACTTGTTGGCTATCAACTTACTGGCTTCATTACTCAATAAGGATCTAAATTATGTATAACGCTGAAATTCCAAAAGATATCGAATTACCTTCATCAAGAAAGTTAATTAAATCAACAGCGATAGCTGCCGTTAGTGCTGTGGTCGTGTTGGTTACCTGTGTCATGCCTGCGGAGTATGCGATTGATCCGACGGGTATAGGTAAAGTGCTTGGCTTAACGAAAATGGGTGAAATCAAACAATCACTAGCCGAAGAGTCAGAAAATGGTATCAATGCTGAACAGACAGTGAATAGTGTTGAACAAATATCAGTAGAAACTTCGACTCAAACGGCAACTAGTAATGCTCAAATGATTATGCCTGCTATTAATAAAGAGAGTATTAGTATTG
>DAOMAH010000243.1:0-3287 GCA_035426725.1 Acinetobacter sp. | reverse complement strand
AGGCTCCGTATGTATTGCTGAACGTTCACGATCTAGATTCTTCTTAAGCCACGTATCTGTTAAAGGCATTTTACTCCACCTGTGTACATATTTTTTTCAAATAGAAAATTCTAGAAAATATGTACACACATATGTACACAAACATACTGACTAGACTTGAAATCTATTGAACGGGGTTGAAAGACACAACAGATAAATAATAACAATATTTTTATATTTTTACAGCACTTACATTGATTTTATTATTATATTTGAAATAGGTTGAATGGGCTTAAAAGGGTATCAAATATTTGGGTGGGAAATAATCGCAAAAGTACGTCGTTGCGCAACTTGCGCCGCTAATTCATCTTTAAACATGAGAGAAAATCTTCAATGTGTACACAGTTAAGTACACATTTATAAATATGTACTTAAACTGAAAAAGTGGAAATTTTAAATTGGCGTAATTGTAACAGATTTATAAATGATGTTTTACGCATTGTTGATATGGTATTACGTTAGTGATCCAAAGCGTCTAGAGCAAAGGGTACTGCAAAAGTGTAATGGAATTCCTAAAAAATCATCTCTCTTGTTTTTGAAAGATGAAAAGTACTGCTTGGAACAACTAAACAACTTCAATGCTGGTGTCAAATTTAACTGCCTTTAGTACACCCCAAGAATTATTTTAATCCCAAAGATTGTGAAAATATTTTGCAAATAATTGCCGACCTTGCTGACGTTTTTGTATATCTAACTGTTCCCATTGGTTTTTACGCTCTTTATAAGCTTCTATATGCTGATCGGTAAAACCAGCTTTAGGAATCGTAATTATCTTGATTGGAATACTTTCCGAAATACTTTGCCGATCTGTATCTTCAATCATTTTTAAATCATAAATACTCGGTTCAATTTCGTCATATTCCTGTTGTGGTGAAAATGCATAGATCATTTGATCTAAAGTATCTTCCCATGCTTGTTTTGTTTCTTCTGTTGTTGTGCCCAATGGATGCTCTACCGTACTTTCAGCTAAAAAGGGAGATGGTGTGCCATATCGTTTTGATTGTTTAAACTGCACTAAGCCTGTATAAATAATTTTGGCTAAATGGGTATCTAAATCCCAAATTTCTTTTTTAGAAAATCTGATTTTTCCTTTTTGTATAAACATTTTGTGTCGTTATCTCAATCATTTAGAAATTTCTTTGAAGTAATTATTTTCCACTAGGTAATACACCTTTTCGCATTTTTCTTGATCTCCAGAACGGCTACCCACAGCCATGATTAAACGGCTATCTTTTTGAAAGAAAATATCATTTTGGGTAAAGCCTTTTTCTTTACTATAACAGTCAGCAAAAGTATGGGGTAATATGAAGCTCCGTCCTGTTTTAGCATTATAGGCTAAAGCAAAACTACAGCCACCGCCACAGCCCACTGTTTCCATGACATGGTGCCCTGCAAAGTTGGGTTGTTGCTGTGACATTTGTTTGAATAAAGTTCTATATTTTCGGCTTTGCACAGTCAGTTTCAATGTTTGATTTTTACCTGCATAGGCAGATATAGGATAATCCTGGAAAGTTGGCGTTTTAGCATAAATTGGAAAACTGAACACCAAAATTGAAAGGCTGATATAAAATTTTCTCATTATGTTTTCTACCCTATTGAATCTTCTTAAACTGTAAACTTCCACCGCATTTATCTATATAGGGTGTTTGTTGTCTACTTATATCAACACCATCATAGACTTACATTTTGTTTTATATCTATTCTTTCAAGCCTAAAGAATAATTAAATTAAAATTTAACTCAGAATCTAGTGATCCAAATATTTTACTCAATAGCAAAATCCATAAACTCACAAGCAAGAAGAACATCTTGCTTGAAAGTTATAAATGGAACTGTGTTTTCAGCACTTGCTGTAGCTAAAAAAGATATTGCCAATATCGCAATACAAGGCTTAACGCAATTGCACCGCTTGTTCAAGCTGAGTCAAAATTGGATTCAATAAGGCTTGTTTACGCTTAAAGCTGGCTTTATTGACAATCAAACGTGAAGAAACTTTGCAAATTTCCTCTAAAGGTTCTAAGCCATTGGCACGTAAAGTATTGCCCGTATCGACCACATCGACGATGTAATCGCCCAAACCGACCAGTGGTGCAAGCTCCATTGAACCATAGAGCTTAATCACATCCACTTGTTCACCTAAACTTGCATAATATTGGCGTGTTAAATTCACATATTTAGTGGCAATTTTCAGACGCCCTTTCGGACGTTGCATACCAACTTTACCCGCAGTCATTAACTTACATATCGCAATTTTAAGATCAAGCAATTCATACACATGCTGTGCGCCATGTTCCATCAATACATCTTTACCCGCCACACCAAAGTCTGCTGCACCATTTTCCACATAGGTGGGCACATCAGAAGCACGTAAAATTAAAATACGTACTTTTTGATGAGTCGTCGGAAAAATCAGTTTTCGTGATTTTTCTGGGTCTTCGAGCAAGTTGATGCCTGCATTGGCAAGCAAGGGCAAGGTTTCCTTTAAAATACGACCTTTACTGAGCGCTAAAGTTAAACCATGATCAAAATTTCCCATTACATCAAAATTTGGATCATCGTTTCTTAAGTCATTCATGCTGTTACTCGCTTAATCTGCGCACCTAAACTTTGCAATTTTTCTTCGATCTGTTCATAACCACGATCAATATGGTAAATACGATCAATTAGTGTTTCACCATCAGCAACCAATGCAGCCAATACCAATGAAAATGATGCACGTAAATCCGTTGCCATTACAGGTGCAGCTTGTAGGGTTTCTACGCCTGTTACTACAGCATCATGCCCTTCCACTTGAATATTGGCTCCCATACGAGACAATTCAGGCACATGCATAAAACGGTTTTCAAAAATCGTTTCTGAAATTGTGGCAAAACCACGACCAATCACATTGACTGCCATGAGTTGCGCTTGCATATCTGTCGGAAATTTTGGATGTGGCAAGGTTCTAAAACTCACGGCTTTCGGGCGTTTGCCTTGCATATCCAGTTCAATCCAGTCATCGCCACGAGTGACTTCCGCACCCATTTCTTCAAACTTTTCCAATACCGCTTCGAGTAAGGTCGGATCGGTATGTGTGGTTTTGATTCGACCACCCGTAATTGCAGCCGCCGCTAAATACGACCCTGTTTCAATACGATCAGCCACGACTGCATATTCACAACCATGCAAGCTTTCAACACCTGTAACTACCAACGTATCAGTATCTAAGCCTTCAATTTTGGCACCCATTTTAATGAGCATTTGTGCCAA
>DAOMAH010000242.1:0-3315 GCA_035426725.1 Acinetobacter sp. | reverse complement strand
CACCGCCCATGGGAATTCAAGTTGCCGATGTAGCAGGCGGTTCTTTACATGCGGTCATGGCAATTTTAGCCGCAGTCATTGAGCGAGAACGTAGCGGAATGGGGCAATATATCGACATTTCCATGACCGATTGTGCGGTGAGTTTAAATGCAATGGCAGCAGCGGCTAGCTTAGCTGCTCAAGAACCTCAAGAACCTGAAAAAGGCATGCTCAATGGCGGAAGTTTTTATGATTATTATGAAACTCAAGATGGTCGTTATTTTGCAGTAGGAAGCTTAGAACCACAGTTTATGTCAGGTTTAGCCGCAGCTTTGGACTTGCCGATATTAATGAGTAAAGGCATGTCATTTGATCCTGACGATCGCAAAACGGTTAAGGCAGCTTTACAGGAAAAATTTAGAACGCAAAGTTTTAGCATTTGGCAGCAATTATTCAAGAATTTAGATATTTGTGTCGAACCTGTACTCGGTTTAGAAGAAGCTTTATCGTCCACTCTTTCAGAGCAAAGGGGCTGGGTCGTCGATGTGCCTTTATCTACGAATAATGAGCAGTCAGAACCACAACTGGCATGTCCAATAAAATTTTCACGCTCGCAAATGCACTACGGTTTTATTGGACAAAAATTAGGTGAAGGCAAATGGTAAAATCATTTGTTTCTCTAGCATCACTATAAAATATTACTCTTAATTCAAAGTATTAACATTTCGATAAAGGCAGTGATTCAAAAACTGGAGTAATCTAAAAGTAGTGCATAAGGTGTTGTTGAATCATCAAATTAAAGGTGTTTAAGAAGCCAAAGCCACGGTGATGATATGAGTTCATATTCTTCAAGATCGTCGTTGAGAACCTTGACAGTGTATATTGTTGCTGCATTTGCCTTATTGTTTTTTGTGAGGGGAATTTGGTTTTCATCGGTAAGTGGAACTTTTTATTACCTCATCACAGCCGTTTTACTAAGTGTTGTGGCTGTGCAGCTCTATAAACGCGCATCAGGGTCTTTGTGGGTTTATTCTGCGCTCTTGTTAGGCAGCTTGATGTGGGTTTTCTGGAAGTTTGGTACTGACTTTTGGATACTCGCACCCGATTTAGAAGCCTTAGGATTATTAGGCTTATGGTTGCTTTTCCCAGCCATTACGAAAGGTATGGGAAATTTAAACGCCAGTAAGATTGCTTTGGCTTCTACTTTGTTCATTGTTGTTGTCGCAATCATTTATTCAATTTTCATGACATCTATATAAAATGTTGCAGTGATATGCATACGAGGCAAGAATATTTTTTCAGATATTACTTTTTAGACTTATCAATAAAATCGTTATTAAATATGCAAAAAAAACATTTTATTGATAGATGAAAGCTCGTTATGCTATCCGCCTTTATAATGAATGACTAGCCATACGCCATGTATTTATATACGGATTTCGATCAACAACTGATTAACCAACGCGTTGCTCAGTTTCGCGATCAAACAGAACGCTATTTAGCAGGAAAATTGACAGAAGACGAATATCGTCCATTACGTTTGCAAAACGGTTTATACGTGCAACGTTATGCGCCGATGCTCCGTATCGCAGTGCCGTATGGCTTGATGAATACCAAGCAACTTAGAAAAATTGCACAAATTTCAACAGAATATGACCGTGGTTATGCGCATGTATCAACCCGTCAAAATATTCAATTGAACTGGCCTGCATTGGAAAATGTGCCCGATATTCTTGCTGAACTTGCAACTGTACAAATGCATGCGGTACAAACTTCAGGCAACTGTATTCGTAACACGACCACTGACCAGTTTGCAGGTGTGGTCGCAGGCGAGATTGCCGACCCACGTCCGACTTGTGAATTAATTCGTCAGTGGAGTACCTTTCATCCAGAATTTGCTTTCTTGCCACGTAAGTTCAAAATTGCAGTATCTGCTTTAGAAGAAAAAGACCGTGCAGCAACTGCATTCCATGATATTGGTGTTTATATCGTGCGTAATGAAGCGGGCGAGATGGGCTATAAAATTATGGTCGGTGGTGGCTTAGGTCGTACCCCAATCATTGGTAGCGTGATTCGTGAGTTTTTACCACGTGAAGATTTGATTGCTTATTTGGAAGCGACTTTACGCGTGTATAACTTGCATGGTCGCCGTGATAACAAATACAAAGCACGTATCAAAATTTTGGTGAAAGCACTTACGCCACAAGTTTTTGCAGAAAAAGTTGAAGCTGAATTTGAACATACGCGTGATGCATTGAAGATCCAGCCTGAAATCTTGAAAAAATTAGATGAAGAATTTACGCCATTTGATTATCAAGATTTAGAAGATCAAGATTTCACGGCTTTATTTGCGGAATATCCAAAATTCAAACAATGGTTTAACGTGAATACCAATGCGCATAAAGTAAAAGGCTATCGTATTGTGACGATTTCTTTGAAACGTGCAGGGGTGGCGCCGGGCGATGTCACCACTGAAGAAATGAATTTAATCGCTGATTTAGCGGATAAATATACTTTTGGTGAATTCCGTACCACACATGAACAAAATATTTCACTTGTGGATGTTCCGCAAAAAGATTTATTTGAATTATGGCAAACACTTGAACAGCACAATATGGCACGTGCACATATTGGTTTCATCACCGATATTATTTGCTGTCCAGGTGGCGATTTCTGTTCTTTGGCCAATGCGAAATCCATTCCAATTTCAGAAGCGATTAGCCGCCGTTTTGATGATTTAGACACCATCTATAATTTAGGTGAATTAGACTTAAATATTTCTGGTTGTATGAATGCATGCGGTCATCACCATGTCGGTAACATTGGTATTCTAGGTGTTGATAAAAAAGGCGCAGAATTCTATCAAATCACTTTAGGTGGTCATGCTGATCATGATGCATCTTTAGGCGATATTTTAGGGCCGTCATTTGCTGCTGACGTAGTACCTGACGTGATTGAAGAAATTTTAAATACTTACCTTGATTTACGTCTCGAAGGTGAGCGTTTTATTGAGACTTATCGTCGTGTTGGAATTCAGCCATTCAAGGAGCGTGCTTATGCTTAATACAACGCTACAAGTGCTTTCTAAAGATGGCGCAATTGCAGACAATAGCTATCAAATCATTGCTGAGGATAGCATCGTTCCTCAAGGTGATGTGGTTGTAACAACTGCTCAGCTTGATCAGTTGGCAAATATACAAGGCAAAAAAGCGTTGTACATCACCGTGAATGATTCATCTGAAGTTCATCAATTTCCATTGCATGAATTAGATGCAATTTTTATTGAATTTGCAGGCTTTGGTGATGAGCGTGGTTATTCATTTGCTGCGCTATTAC
>DAOMAH010000241.1:0-3325 GCA_035426725.1 Acinetobacter sp. | reverse complement strand
TCAGCATATTGAACATCTTCGGGCACATCTTTATAGACATCTGCCACTGGACGCACATGCGCATCGCCATCTTGATCAATAATGCTTTGCGCAATTTCTTTAACATAGTTGCCTTGATAGGCATTTTTAGGAAAGACTAAGCTTTGCCCAGTCAACTCTAAATAACGGATATAAGTCGAAGTTGCCAAAATGTCCATTTGACGGCCTGCATCATTGACATAATATTCACGGTCAACGGTTGCACCTGTGGCTTCCAGTAAATTAGCAACGGTCATGCCATAAGCCGCACCACGACCATGCCCAACATGTAAGCTAGAGGTTGGATTCGCCGAAACAAATTCGATTTGGATTTTTTTCGCAGCGTTCACTTGGCTACGACCATATTGATTTTTTTGTACTTGGATTTGGTCGAGCACGGCAAAACGCTGGTCTGCATTTAAAAAGAAGTTAATAAAACCAGGACCTGCAATTTCTGCTTTGCTGATTTCTGCCATTTCAGGCAATGCTGCTAAGATTTTTTCAGCCAAATCGCGTGTTTTCATGCCAGCAACTTTCGAGCCGATCATCGCGATATTAGAAGCAAAGTCGCCGTGACTTCGGTCTTTGGTACGGGTTAAATGGCTCGTGTTGGTCCAGTCAGAAGGAAGCATCCCTTGTTGTTGCAGGGATTGCACCGCATGGTCAAGCGCTGTTTGTATTGCCGTATTCATAGTTACCGAAATTAGTGTCGCGGAAAAACGCCAAATATAGCAAATTTTGAGAGATTAAGGGGAGATTCCTGTCGATGGGTTTAACATATTCTTTTAAAACCTTCTTAAGCTTTCTTTTAGAATTTCTGTGCAGATGATACGGTTTTTTTAAATCCGAAAGATGATCGTGGTTTAGCTTTATTATTTACTCAAAATCTCACCGTTCGGCACAATTATAGTTAAGCACCGCCAACTGAAAATCCGTCTAATTGGTTTTAAGGCGTGGAAATAATTTTTGTACGGTAAAAATCAGCGCAAAGCCAAGTGCCATAAATAAAACAATGCTCAATCCTGTACTAATATTCAGAGCTGCACTCGACCATAAGCCTATGCTCACACCCAGTTGTGCCAATATAAACGACCACAGCACCATCTGTTTTGGGGAATGAGCGAGCAATCGTGCACTTAACGCAGGAATCACCAAAAGTGCGCCCATTAATAATGAGCCAACAGCGCGTAAGGCCAATACAGTAAACAACGCCAGTAATAACATAAAAATCAGGCGTTGCCATTTGGCATTGACGCCTTCACTCATCGCAATGTCGGGGTCAATCGCAATTTGAATTTGCGCCGACCATGAGCGATAAAGAATAATCAGCGCGGCAATAATCACAATGGCAAAAACAGGTAAATCTGCCCACTCAATACTGAGTAAATCGCCAAAAAGATAACTCAGAAGTTCTGGGCGTAAACTTGGAACGTGTTGAATGACCAACAAGCCCGAGCAAAGCAAAGTTGAGGAGCATAGGGCGAGTAAGGCATCATTGGGTAAACGTGAATCGTGCAAAATCCATAAGATACCGACCAACAAGGCAGCCAAACAACCTACACCTAACCAAAACGGGAGGTGTAAAATTCCCGCAATCGCCACGCCAAGCAACGTACCATGTGCCATGGTATCCGCAAAGAAAGACATTCTGCGCCACAACATCAAGCAACCCAACGGTGCTGTTAAAAACACCAATAACGTGCCCATGATCCATGCAGGCAACAGTAGTTGTAACCATTCTAACATTGCTTAGACCTTAGGTTCGGCGTGAATATGGGGGCGTGGGTCATGGCTACAGGGTTCGGCGTGATCTGAATGGCCACATTGATTATGATGATGTTGATACAGCATGCGTTGTGTCCCAAAAATCGCTTGATATTCAGGATGCTGCTGGATGCTTTCAGGTAAACCACTACAGCATATGTGCTTATTCAAACAGACTACGCGGTGCGTGCCTTGCATCACCCATTGCAAATCATGCGAGACCATCAACACTGCGCAGCCATAACGTTCAGGTAAGCTGCGGACATAATCATAAAGTTCGGCTTCAGATTGAATATCCAAGCCTTGCATGGGTTCGTCGAGAACTAAAATATCAGGTTGACGTAAAAGAGCACGTGCCAACAAAACCCGTTGCCGTTCACCACCAGACAATTGTTGAACGCGAGTGTATTGTAATGTTTCGATGCCTGTATCTTGGATAATTTCTTGGCGGAGCATCGCGTCACAGGCTTCTAAATCTAATAAATCCTTCACTCGTAGAGGCAAGCTTGCTGAAGGATGAAATTTTTGTGGTACGTAGGCCATTTTGATTTTCTTGGCGACCTGAACTTGCCCTTGATTGGGCTGCATAATGCCAAGCAACACTTTAATGAGTGTGGATTTTCCTGCACCATTCGGGCCAATCAGCGTCACAATTTCTTTTGCAGATAAAGCAAAATCAACCTGTCTTAAAATATCCTGTTCATCACGTCGAACCGAGATATTCTTCAGTTGAATGAGTGGGGTGACTACTGGCGCGTGCTGCACTGCTGACATTTTCCTGAAATTTCAATAATGCTGTGTTGCGCGGTGAAGTGGTCAGAGTCAGCCAATTGATCGAGCTGTTGGATTAATCCTTGTGCGGAGGCTTCTTTGACAGAATGGCATTCGGTGCAAATCAAAAAAGCAGCTTGATGCCCTTCGCGTGGATGACAGCAAGGAATGTACGCATTAATTGAAGTAAGGCGATGTATTAAACCTTTTTCTAATAAAAAATCTAAAGTTCGATAAACCGTCGGTGGCGCGGCAGGGCGATCTGCGTGCCCTTTAATTTTTGCCAAAAGGTCATAAGCACCCATTGGGGCAGAAGCATTCAAAATGAGTTCCAACACTTCTTTACGCAAAGGCGTTAGACGTGCACCCACCGCAGTACATAAATTATCTGCTTCAATGATGCGTGCTTGAATATCATGATGACCATGTACACCATGCAACGCATTATCATGTGGATGTGAACAAGAACCCATAAACTGACCTCATTTTTGTGCCTATCATAGCATGCAATTGTTTGATCACTATTTATATCTTAAAGCGACGAAACATAGATGTTTTATGCAGTCAAATTAGTCATAGCCATTTTGCTGTGTTTGTTATAATATAACACATTCTGCTTTAATGGTATTTTGTGATGTTGCGCCTTTTGATCTTTGTTTCATTTTCAATGCTAAGCACATGGGGCTGGACACAAAATTTAGTGGTTTCAACACATCCAATTTACTTAATTGCCAAAGCTGTGACCCAAGATATCGAACAACCTGTTTTGTTG
>DAOMAH010000240.1:0-3341 GCA_035426725.1 Acinetobacter sp. | reverse complement strand
ATCGCAGATAAAGACAATACAGCTAAAATCGTTTGTCTCATTTTACAACCTCGGTGAAGAGTCCCATTCCCTAATTAAATTATGGGATAGCGATTAAAGTGTCGCATGATTACTAAGAATTTTTTGTGAATTGCTTAGCAATCATGCGACACCGCTACGTTGTAGGGCATTATGCATCATATTGAAAAACTAAGCTACTGATAAAGTGCTGTGAAACACTTGTTTTAAAACCCGATTTATTTTGTAGGGATTGTTTAAAGTTTTGATCTTTTTTTTATTTTTCAATGTGCTATATACAAAGCTGTATAAAATATATTTCATATACAGCTTATGCAAATAATTGATTATGCTTATTTCTGGATCACCTTAGTTTTTGCTAATTTGTCGTGCAACGTTTGACGATTTTTATTAAAAGCTAAGGCATAATCCAAAATGGTGATGAGTGGCATAAACAGTAAATTTAGTACAATAAATAAAATACTTCTGAGCCAAAAACCACGAATTGTATCTACTTGTGTTTGAGTTTCAGCATCGACAATTTGTATTTTTGTGATTTTTTTCCCAACACTTTGACCCGATTTTGCAATTAAAAAAGCTTGAATCATCAACATAATAATTAAATAGGAAAACATCATTGCCCATGCTTCAGGTGGGATGAGTTTCATTAATTGCTGTTGTAATTCAACAGCTTTGTTCGATGCAATTTCGGCCGCTTGAAGTTGTTTTTGAATATCAAATAGTTCTTCATATTGGCTTTTGTTAAAAAAGAACGAAGGAATCGCCGCGATAGGTAACCAAAGTGATAAGTCCAAAATTTTAGCTAATGTGCGAGAAAAAACTGAAGCCAAAACAGCTGTTTCTTTGTCGCTTTTAAGTGGCTTAGATTCGGTTGGCAATGGTGGATTAAAAACAGGAGTATTAATGGGTTCATATACCAACTTACCTTGAGTCACTTCGCCCAGTGTTTTCCACTCAGTCATACCTTCTTGCCAAACTAAATCAGTCAAAAAAACCTGTTGACTGGCAAGCATTTGGTTCACTTGTTCTAAGCTATAAGGGCCAGCTTGTTGATTATTACGGGCCAAATAAATTTGCATAGTTTTAAAATCTCAATGACTAAAGATGAAAAAGACCCATTGATGGGTCTTTTTCTAAACAGAATTATGATTTTTTAATTTGTTCTTCAGCAAGAAAGAACCATGTGTCTAATACTGAGTCAGGGTTAAGCGAAACAGATTCAATACCTTGTTCCATAAGCCATTTTGCAAGGTCAGGGTGGTCGGATGGGCCTTGACCACAAATACCGACGTATTTTCCTGCTTTGCGGCATGCATGAATTGCCATTGAAAGTAAGGCTTTCACTGCTGGGTCACGTTCGTCAAATAAATGAGAGACGATACCCGAGTCACGGTCTAAACCAAGCGTCAATTGGGTCAAGTCATTTGAACCAATCGAGAAACCATCAAAGTGTTCAAGGAATTGTTCAGCCAATAATGCATTGGTTGGTAATTCGCACATCATGATGACTTTCAAGCCATTTTCGCCGCGTTTTAAGCCATTTTGAGCTAACAATTCAATTACACGTTTCGCTTCTGCTACGGTACGTACAAAAGGAATCATGATTTGGATGTTGGTTAAGCCCATTTCGTCACGTGCTTTTTTCAAGGCACGACATTCAAGCTCAAAACAATCACGGAAATTATCTGACACATAACGGCTTGCACCACGGAAGCCCAACATTGGGTTTTCTTCTTCAGGTTCGTAAAGCTTTCCGCCAATTAAGTTGGCATATTCATTCGATTTAAAGTCAGACATACGCACAATCACAGGCTTACCTGCAAAAGCAGCCGCAAGGGTAGAAATACCTTCTACTAATTTTTCGACATAAAATTCAATTGGAGATGAATAGCCAGAGGTACGTGTTAATACCGCTGCACGTGTTTCACGCGGTAAGCTATCAATATTCACCAATGCTTTTGGATGCACGCCAATCATACGGTTGATAATGAACTCAAGACGCGCTAAGCCAATTCCTTCATTTGGAATTTGCGCAAAATCAAAGGCACGGTCAGGGTTACCTACGTTCATCATAATTTTGAATGGTAGCGGTGGCATTGAATGAATCGAATTGCGTTGAATTTCGAAATCTAATGCGCCTTCGTAAATGAAGCCAGTATCACCTTCAGCACAAGAAACCGTGACTTCTTGACCGTCAGTTAAGATTTCTGTTGCATTACCACAACCGACGATCGCAGGTACGCCTAACTCACGTGCAATAATTGCAGCATGGCAAGTACGACCACCACGGTTGGTAATAATCGCAGCAGCACGTTTCATTACAGGTTCCCAATCTGGGTCAGTCATGTCTGAAACAAGCACATCGCCATCTTGAACTTTGTCCATTTCTTTAATTGAAGTGACAATGCGAACTTTACCCGAACCAATACGCTGACCTATTGAACGACCTTCGCAAACTACTGTGCCACGTTGTTTCAGCAAGTAGCGTTCCATCGTACCGACATTTTGACGGCTTTTAACGGTTTCTGGACGTGCTTGGACGATATAGATTTGACCATCGTCGCCATCTTTCGCCCATTCAATGTCCATCGGCGAACCATAATGGTTTTCAATGATTAAGGCTTGTTTGGATAATTCGTGTAACTCATGGTCATTTAAAGCAAATTGTTGGCGTTCTGATTTTTCAACATCGACCACAACCACTGACTTACCCGCAGCACCTTCTTCACCATAAATCATTTTCTGGTGTTTAGAACCGAGGTTACGACGTAAAACTGAGTGTTTGCCATTATTTAACAGTGGTTTAGATAAATAGAATTCGTCAGGGTTGACTGCACCTTGTACGACCATTTCACCCAAGCCATAAGACGCAGTAATAAACACGACATCACGGAAACCAGATTCGGTATCAAGCGTGAACATTACACCTGCAGCGCCAGTTTCTGAGCGAACCATGCGTTGAACACCCGCAGAAAGGGCAACAACGCTATGTTCAAAACCTTGATGAACACGATAAGCAATCGCACGGTCGTTATACAGTGAAGCAAAGACTTCTTTAATTGCAATTAGAACGTTTTCAATACCACGAATATTCAGGAAAGTTTCTTGTTGTCCTGCAAATGAAGCATCAGGCAAATCTTCAGCCGTTGCAGATGAACGTACTGCAACTGCGATATCAGGATTATCTTTTGAAAGTTCTGCAAAAGCGGTACGGATTTCTTTTTCTAGGCTCTCAGTAAGTGGTGTTTCTACAACCCATTTACGAATTTTCGCACCTGTTTCTGCTAGTGCAATGACATCTTCTACATCGAGCTGAGAAAGTT
>DAOMAH010000239.1:0-3342 GCA_035426725.1 Acinetobacter sp. | reverse complement strand
TTGCCGATGAATTTGACTGCTCAACAGATTTATCAAATCGGGCAGACACTTGCACCTTTACGTGAGCAACAAATTTTATTGATTGGCTCAGGCAGTATTACCCATAATCTTGCAGAATTATCTTGGCAGGCAAACGCTGATGTCCCTGAGTGGGCAAGTCGTTTTCGAAATACAGTTGTGAGCCATTTGACCCATCAAAATTATGATGCCGTGCTGGATTGGTCGAACTTACCTTTTGCCAAACGCAATCATCCAACTCTTGAACATTTTGCTCCGCTCTTTTTTGCTATGGGAACAGGTTCACGTTTTAATATTGTGCATAGTAGTTTCAGTATGGGTTCTTTGGGTATGGATATTTATCGATTCGATTAAAACCGCAGCGCAGAATCATAACTTTTTATTAACATTCAATAAAAATTTAGTTATAGATACATTTTGCTACCGAAATCATCAAAATGTATCCATTGTTTTTAAAGCACATTCGCTTATGATTATAAAAGTTATTCAAAATCAAATACTTCCAAAATGAAATTTAAATTTTTAGCCCTTGCTCTACTTCCTTTAGCTCTTGCAGCCTGTCAATCAGGTGATATTCAAAAAGCAGGAGATATAGCAGTGTCTGTTTTACAACAAAAAAATGCTGCGACTACGCTCAGTTCTTATGAATGGAGCACGCCTACAGGAACAGCACCTAAACCTTTGGTTCTTCATTTTGATGCTCAAGGTCGTTTAAGCATACAGACCAGTTGTAATGGCATGGGTACCAGTTGGAAAGCTGAAAATAATCAAATTATTACAGGCGATTTAATGTCAACTCAAATGGCTTGTGATGATGCATCAATGCAACAAGAAAAAGTGGCAGCAGATTTATTAAGCAAACGCTCTGCACCTTTTATTTTGGATTTAAAAAATCCTGAACAACCGACTTTAAGCATTATCTCAGCTTCAGGTCAAAAATATATTTTTAGTGGCAAAATGGCTGCTGAAACCAAATATCAAACTCAAGCAGAAACTGTTTTTCTTGAAATTTTACCTGAAACTAAACAATGTACTGGCGTAGCACCACAAACCTGCTTACAAGTACGTGAAATTAAATACGCAGAAAATGGTGTTAAAACACAAGTCGATAAAGATTGGACCTTGTTTTATGACCAAATTGAAGGTTATCAACATAATCCTGCTGAACGACAAATTATTCGTATCAAACGTTATGAAATTAAAAATCCTGCAGCAGATCAATCAAAATATGCCTATATCCATGACATGACTGTAGAACGAGCGACTGTAAAATAATTAAGTTGTCTTTTAGTTTTAGGTAAAGAAAAAAACCGATACATGTGTATCGGTTTTTTTATTCAAAACTATATTTTTAGAATACGCCTTGCGCCAACATGGCATCAGCAACTTTTACGAAACCAGCAATATTTGCACCATCTACATAGTTCACTGTGCCATCTTCTTTCGTACCGAAATTAACACAGTTGCGATGAATTTCTTTCATAATCGCATGCAGACGTTCGTCCACTTCTTCAAAAGTCCAACCTAAGCGAAGTGCATTTTGAGACATTTCTAAACCAGAAGTTGCTACGCCACCCGCATTTGATGCTTTGCCGGGCGCGTATAAAATTTTCGCTTCAATAAATTTTTCAACGGCTTCAAGCGTAGATGGCATATTTGCGCCTTCAGCAACACATATCACACCATTCTTAATCAAAATTTCCGCATCTTCAGCAGTTAACTCATTTTGAGTTGCGCATGGAAGTGCAATATCACACTGAATTGACCAAGGACGCTTTCCTTCAAAGTATTCAAAACCGTGTTTAGATGCAAATTCAGAAATACGACCACGTTTTACGTTCTTAAGTTCCATAACTTCAACGAGAAGTTCATCGGTGAAACCATTTTTGACATAGACCGTACCCGCAGAATCTGAAAGTGATACCACTTTTGCACCTAAGAACATGGCTTTTTCTGCTGCAAATTGTGCCACATTACCTGAACCAGAAATGGTCACTACTTTATCTTTAAAGCAGTCTCCACGAGTTTTAAGCATCTCTTCAGCAAAATAAACTGTGCCATAACCTGTCGCTTCTGGACGTGCCAAAGAACCACCAAAAGACAGCCCTTTACCCGTAAATACACTAGAGGTGTCATTACTTAATTTTTTCATCATGCCGGCCATATAACCAACTTCACGACCACCTACACCAATATCCCCTGCAGGAATGTCAGTATTTGAGCCTAAATGACGATAAAGTTCAATCATTAAGGCTTGGCAGAAACGCATAATTTCGCCTTCAGACTTACCTTTAGGATTAAAGTCTGAACCACCTTTACCACCGCCCATAGGAAGTGTTGTTAAGGCATTTTTAAACGTTTGCTCAAATCCTAAAAATTTTAGAATTGAAAGATTTACAGAAGGATGAAAACGCATCCCTCCCTTAAATGGTCCGATTGCCGAATTATACTGAACACGGAAAGCACGATTGACATGAGTCTGACCTTGGTCATCCACCCAAGAAACACGGAACTGAATAGCACGTTCTGGCTCAACCAAACGCTCAAGTAAACCATGTGCAGCATATTCTGGATGCTTTTCAATGAACGGCCACAGGCTGGTCATCACTTCTTCTACAGCTTGTAGAAATTCAGGTTGATGTGCATCACGTGATTTGACGTAATCTAGAAACTCATTAAGGCTGTTATATTTCAACGCTTAATCCTCAGCAGAAAGGTGGATTAAAATTGGTCAAATTTCCAATAAATGATAAATTTTGGCGCAAAATATTAAATATCTTTTGCAAACAATCTACAACAGTTATTTTAAATAAATTAAAAAAAAGATTTAATAACATATATTTATATCAATTATAACGCATTTTAAGTCCTTGATCTTGTTGAGACTCTCCTTAAAGTTACAATCCTTTTTGCACGATTTAAATGCATGATGTGCGCTAAATTCGAGCGTAAGATTAAACAATCAAAACATGTTAAAATTAAAAATATTGGATTTATCTACTTTATTTCTCCTGTTTTTCAAGTCGCATTGGTTATTTACATGAATTCGCAAATTGCTCTCATCCATCATATCGATGCTTTGCTTCCCCAAACCCAATGTGGTTTATGTGGACATCGAGATGGATGTTTACCTTATGCCAAAGCAATCAGTGAAGGTGAATTAGCCAATAAATGTGTACCAGGGGGGCAGCCTGTCGCTGATGCATTGGCACTGTTATTAAATCGCCCACTCTTAGTCGCAGAAGAAAGTGTGTGGCCAATTCAACTGGATGGTCGTCCACAGCGAATGAAGGCTATTATTCGTGAAGATGAATGTATAGGTTG
>DAOMAH010000238.1:0-3371 GCA_035426725.1 Acinetobacter sp. | reverse complement strand
CAAGTTTTTCTTGATGCAAAAACTGACGTAATTGCTCCATTTTCGTACTCAGCAAAAACTCTGCGATTGATGCTTTCCAAGATTCATCCAACTGAACTTTATTTAATTTTTCCCACTGTTGTTCAGTAAGTTGCATCACTTTTCCTTGTCATAAATACATCAGAATAACTCAAAGAGTATTTAAATCTTAACTTGTAGTTCCACATTTGGATTTTGAAAACTCATCCCTTTTTTCAAATTTTCATACATTTGAGGATCACTCCACTCAACCTGTACTTGTTCCGAAAAAATAATTTGAGCCAAATTCAATTGACCCATTTGCTCATTATCAATATCTTCTTGGAAACTTTGTGCATAACCTGTATCAGTTTCGTGCACGATGACGGAATAAACTTCAACATCACCTTCACCATTTTGAGTAATGGTTGAATTTAAGACTTGCTGCGCAAGGTAAAAGAATATTCGCGAAAATTGCTCAGCTGATGGCGATACCGGTAAAGAAATCCAACGTGCGCTGTAAGTTTTACAAGCATCGATATAGGCTGGATCATCTTTTTGCCAAAAACAAATAGCATGGTCAAAACTGTCAATTAACTCTTTAATGACGCCTTTGAGCAAACCAAAATCGTAGACCATTTGCCCATGATCTAGTTTAGACGCTTTGAGCAACAGCTCAACTTTGTAGCTATGCCCATGAATCGACCGCTTACAACGATCCGACGTGCAATTCCGTACGATATGCGCATTTTCAAACTTAAATAATTTACGAATTAACATGCACTAAGCTGATCTATATCTGCAAATGAAGTGCCATTATAAAGCAAAAAATCAGGCTTGGAATGATTTTACAATATGTGATGTAGAATCATCCAGTTTGATTTATTCAAAAGGTGCAAGGCTTCTAGAATATACCGTGACTTGCTTGTCTTTTCTCATCATTGCACTGCTGAATTGTCGTTTTCGCTCGCTTAACACCACTTCAATTTGTGCGCTAAAAAAATTAGATTTGGTGTCTAACCATGCGGATGCATCGGTTTTACTTTGTGGCTCTAAATTTGAAAAAGCATTTAAGCTCCAAAGATCATCGACACTATTAAAGTAGCTTAATTCTGCTTGTTTGTTTTTCAGTTGCTGTTCAACTGCTTTCGCATCAATTTTGGGGTCGATACTCGCCAAAACTAGCGGAGGTGCGGTGTTGATATTGATTTTGCTAATTTCAGGTAATGCCGCAATATAAGGTGCAATCAGGTCATAATTTTTACCTTCAAAACCACGTACCAATTTTAATTCTTCAATTCTATGAAATTGAGTATTTGGAGCCAAATAAGCAGGGTCTAAACCTTGATAATAATTACTTTCCGCACCCATTGCGCCAATAGTTTCATCATCAGCATCTTGCCAATCAATGACGGCCTGACTGAGTTCAGCAGGTAGCCCGACGCGTTGTAATAATTTTTCAAACCAGCGGCGTGCCGAATCATCCACCTGTCCATCTTCTTTTAACAGATTGTTTAAATTAAATTTCCCTGATTCATCGATTAATCGCCCTGAAACCACGCCATCTTCAACAGGAAATGCAGGCATCGGTTTCGCCCAATTTTCTTGTAAATGATCAATACCATTGCCATTATCACTATCTTGAATTAATAATTCTGAGAAAAAGGCTTCGGCACTTTTTGCATACAATAACGATTGGTTTTGCCGCATCAAATAGCCTGTGTTTTCAGCGGTGTTGGTTTGTCGTTTGGCAATTGTCGCCGCTAAAATCGTGGCAAGCGCGACCATCACTAAAATAGTTAATAAGGCAACACCATTTTGTCTTGAATGTCTGATCATGGCGGGTTTCCTTGACCATTCTCCGTATTGCTCAATGCGTTGGTATTCAGCAAACTATAAATCCATTCATAGTCCGTGCCTGCAACCGTGAGTTGGATTTTAATTCCAAGAGGAAGTTTCTTCAGCTCAGTAATATTATTGGGATCACTCATATTGTCTGGCCACTGAGTGAGTTCTTGAGGATTCAACACCACAACTTTAAATTTTTCTACATTTTCGATCAAGGTGCTAGAAACTGGTTGAACGCGATTTGGAATATTCAAATTGGCGTATTTTAAACGATAAACTTTTTGCTGCGACTCATCAAAGCGATATTCCACACGCTCATAGGGTGAAAGGCCCTGTTTAAGGGGGTCGGAAACGCCAGCTTTACTAAACATAAAACTTCGATCATTCAGCACCAACGCCGCTTGTAACTGTCGTCCATCATTGGCAGTTAAGGGAATAATCTGCAAACTATCTCTTAAAATCTGCTGATAAGCATCTTGCAATTCGAATAGATGGGTTTCATGTTCAGCATTGCGATCTTTCACTTTCAGCAAATAATCAAAGACTTTCCAACCCATCATAGAAAGTACGGCAAAAATCGCAATGGCAACTAACAGTTCAACTAACGTAAAGCCTTGTTTATATTTCATGATGTTTTAGCTTTAGTTGGATAGTTAAAGAAAACAAGATGTGTAATCCCTCCGTCTACCTTGCCTTGCTCTGCATCAAATAAACTCACTTGCACATCAATACGTTGAATATTCGGACTAATTGTGGACTGTGCTTTTTTATCAATTTGCCACGTCTCACCTTGGGAAGTCACTTGCTTTGACTGTGTTCCTTCTAGCCATTCCTTATTCATGTCCATCAATGCCACTTCATTCATCGCAACAAATTGTGCTTTGGTTCTTAAAATGGCATGTGAGGTCGATTGCGTATATTGCATAGCCACTTTTGTTAGGGCGATAGCGGCAACAGAAAATATGGCGAGTGCGACCATCACTTCCAGCAAGGTAAAAGCACTAATTTTCTTCATTGATTTTACCCAAATGATCAAGCTCGAACTCATTTCCAATGGCTTGGTGCTGATAATAAAATTGAATTCGCACAGGCTTCACTTCACCATTCCCAAACCAAATGAGTTGAGGGGCTTTGCCACCTAATAAATCTTCATTTTTTGCTTTGCTATTATTATCAGCATCTAAGCTTTGAATACTAAATGACACTTGATCTGGCAATTGCCGCGTTTTAAATTCCTTATAAAGCTGCCAAGTTCGATCTGCTTGTTGTACTTGCTCACGACTTTGATCGTGGTATTCAAATAAACTATAACTAAACGGTGCAACATCCGTGGCATTTTGCGTATTCAACGCCAAAACTTTTGCTTGATCGGTCGCTTCTTTATTAATTTTTTTCAGATCTAGGATAAACATCTCTTTGGCTTGCATTGCACGCCGCTGATCAATACCACCAATATTCAAAACCACCAACGAGGTCATCACCGTCATGATGACAATGACTACCATGATCTCAATTAGGGTGAATCC
>DAOMAH010000237.1:0-3382 GCA_035426725.1 Acinetobacter sp. | reverse complement strand
TCAGCAATTAGCCAACTGAAACAACTCTGCCCTTTGCACAGCTCCATTGCGACGTGTTTGAACCTATTACGACAAGCCAAAATTCATTTTTTAAATTTGGGCAATATCATTATTTGCCCACAACAACACTGTATTTTATTTTTCCAACAACGCCACTTAATGCAAATCGAAACTTTTTCCGCCTGATGAATATAAATTCATACCTCGCTCGAATTGCATCCAGTACAATTTGCCTAGAAATATTTGGAATTATGTTTTATGTCTGTGCAACGGCTACATGTCACTTCACGTTATTGCGAAGTCGCAATCTCAGGAAACCTCATTAATTTGGCAGGTCAACTTGCCGATGACACCAGTGTCGATGTGAGCGGGCAGACGCAACAAACTTTGGACAATATTGATCGCTTACTGGCTGAAGCAGGCACAGATAAAACCCATATCCTTTCGGTGCTGATTTTTTTAAAAGACATTGAAAAAGATTATGCAGCCATGAATGCGGTATGGGATCGATGGATTACTGAAGGACATCCTCCAGCACGTACCTGTGTGAAATCTAAACTTTATGCACCCGATGTACTGGTCGAAATGACTGTGACCGCCGTGCGTCCAGATTAACTGCTTCGGGCTGCGGCCAAGTGGTACTTGAGCATCCGTTCAGACTGCGGCATGACGGCCGTCGATTGGTTTTTAGTCGAAATTGTCACGTCATCCGCACCATCGGCAACCAAATCGGCACGTAATTGTTGTTCGGTTGGAATACTGCTGTAACGCAATACTCGATACCCAGCAAGTTCTAATAAACAGTCTTGATAATGCTTTTGATGTAAACGATTCACATAGGACTCATCTACAATTTCAATAATTGCCAGCACTTGATATTGATGATCTAAAATCACAAAATCGGCCATCAAACCCTGATATTTTCGACGCGTGTGCGCATATTTTGTGGTCAATAATGCATCAAAAGCGACATGCGCTAAAATCGTGTGCTCAGGCAAAATGGTATTTAAACGAACTAAGGTGATTTGTTCAGCAATATTTAAAATTCCACGTCGCTTGAGTGGGCTGTCTTGGAGTCTTTTTTGATTGACACGTTTAAAGCTATAGACTGTAAACAACAGCAATAGCAGTATTGTTATAAAATAATACATCTCAATCATCCCTTAAATTTTTTTTATAATTGCCTTAGGCTTAATGCCTATTTTTTAATCAACTACTTTACTTGGTGACTTTCAAATCATTTGAACAGTCTTCACTTCAAAGTTTTCGTCTTTCCTAACATTTTTCTTTGAAGCCGTAAAACAATGTATCACTCTATATTTATAATTAGCCCAAAGACAATATTCAAGTAGATATTGTCAGTAGATGTTTCTATAAATTGTCATTTTGACTACAGATTGTGAAACCTACAGCATTTCTGTATCCAAGAACAGACATGAGGTTTCATGTCTGTTCTTCTTTACTTAACGAGGCACTTTAGATTTTGGTTTAGCTTTGCCTGAAAATGGTCGTTTTTCGCCTGTTTCACGTGGTGGCAAACCGGTATGCTGAGTCAAAATTTGACCTTTTTGTGGGCGTTGTTGCCCTGACGCTGTCCTTGATTGTCCTTGTTCAGAACGTTTCGCAGAATCACCTGCCACACTTGAGTTTTTCTTACGCGCAGATTTATATTCGCCCTCAGCCGTGCCTTGCGGTTGATACGTCGGAATCAAATGTTGCTTAGAATTACCAATTAAATCGACGCGCCCCATTTCTTTTAATGCATCACGTAATAATGGCCAGTTATTTGGATCATGGTAACGCAAAAATGCCTTATGCAAACGACGACGTTTATCACCTTTCACAATATCGACGTTTTCAGTATATCGTGCCACTTTAGACAGCGGATTTTTGCCCGTATAGTACATCGTGGTGGCGGTTGCCATTGGCGATGGATAGAAAGTTTGGACTTGGTCGGCACGGAAATTATTTTTCTTGAGCCAAACTGCCAAATTCATCATGTCGTAATCGGTCGTACCCGGATGCGCCGCAATGAAGTACGGAATTAAATATTGTTCCTTGCCTGCTTCTTTACTAAAACGCTCAAACATTTGTTTAAAACGGTCATAGGTACCGATGCCCGGTTTCATCATCTTCGATAATGGACCTTGTTCGGTATGCTCCGGTGCAATTTTTAAATAACCGCCAACATGATGTTGTACCAATTCTTTGACATATTCAGGGTTCAATACCGCCAAGTCATAACGCAAACCTGAACCAATTAGAATCTTTTTCACGCCTTTAATTTCACGTGCTTTACGATAGAGTTGTACCAAAGGTGCATGATCGGTATGTAAGTTTTGACACACGCCCGGATAGACACAAGACGGTTTACGACAATTTTTTTCAATCTCTGCATCATTACAATGCAAACGGTACATGTTCGCAGTTGGGCCACCTAAGTCGGAAATGATGCCCGTAAATTGTGGCGCAGTATCGCGAATCTTTTCAATTTCACGCAAAATCGAATCTTCAGAACGGTTTTGGATAATCCGCCCTTCATGTTCAGTAATTGAACAGAAAGTACAACCCCCAAAACAGCCACGCATAATATTGACCGAAAATTTGATCATATCAAACGCAGGGAAACGCGCTTCTGCATAACTTGGATGAGGTAAACGTGCATAAGGCAAATCAAACACGTAGTCCATTTCCTCTGTTGCCAAAGGAATCGGCGGTGGATTAATCCACACATCACGTTCACCATGACGTTGCACTAATGCACGCGCATTACCTGGATTGGTTTCCAAATGCAAAATACGGTTGGCATGCGCATAAAGCACCTGATCATTTGACACTTCTTCAAAAGACGGTAAACGAATCACCGCCAATTCACGCGGCGGTAATTTATGTTTAATCGCTTTGGATGGTGCAGCTCTTAACTGCACAATTTGGGTATCTTTATCGAGCTGATCGCCTTCACGCACGATTGGATTATTCACCACTTCTTTTTGGAAGTTTTGATATTGCGCCAGTGAATTGCCCTTGTCTTTTTCAACCTCACAGCCGTCGATATCTTCAGTCATCACATAGGGATTGATGATCTGATCGACACGACCTACGGTATCGACATCATTACTGGCAATTTCAACGAATTTTGCTTTGGATTTTTTATTATGTTTATTAATAATAAAGGCTGTGCCACGTACATCGGTGATGTCTTGTACTTTTTCGCCTTTAGCTAAACGATGCATTACATCGATAATGGCACGCTCACCATTACCATACATCAGCAAATCGGCTTTTGAATCCATCAAAATTGAACGACGAACTTTGTCTGACCAATAATCATAATGGGCAATTCGACGTAAGCTACCCTCAATGCCACCAAGTAATATAGGTA
>DAOMAH010000236.1:0-3417 GCA_035426725.1 Acinetobacter sp. | reverse complement strand
GATAAAGATTACTTGAACCCACGATTTGGTAATGCCGTCAATGCGTAAGTCCTACTTTCTTTTAAAACGTGTGATTTTTTTTACCATGAATAATCCTTGACTCGTCTCATTCCACCGATGTGTGGTGGAATGCTAAACAAATTTCCGAATTGATTAAACAAACTTCAGTTAAGAACCTTTTACCCAGTTCGTATTGCACCCAACAAGGATGCAATACATCAAAAACCATAGTCTATTCTTTTTTCGCACTCAAACTTTTGGCAATTTTAACCAGATCAACAAACTCCTCACGCATCTCAAAAGGATCAGGTTTTGCCGATTGCTGTGCCAATTGAATAATTTGATCCCAGCCCATTGCACCATTGTATTGCCCACCTTTTAACTGCTGCGCATAAGACGCAACCGCAATGGCAAAACGAGTATCGTTATTCGCTTGTGACAGTGTTGTGCTTGCCATTTTCACAGGCTGATTCAACAGGATACTTTTTTGTTGATTTGGCAATTTATAACGCAAATTCACAAAAGCATATTCAGACTTTTTAGTGGTATCGGTTTTTGCAGATGCTTGATAGCGTGAATCATTCAACCAACCTTGCTGACCCACAGGAATAATTTCATACAGTGCCGTGACATTATGCCCTGCGCCAATATCGCCTGCATCAACTTGGTCATTGTTAAAATCTTCCTGCTTCAACATTCGGTTTTCATAACCAACCAAACGATATTCTTTCACTGTCGCTGGATTAAACTCGACCTGAATTTTGACATCTTGAGCTACCGTTGCAAGTGTTGATGAAAGTTGACGTTGCACCACTTTTTTCGCTTCATTTTTATTGTCGATATAACTGTAGTTGCCATCGCCTGCATCCGCCAATTGTTCCATCAGCTGTTCGTTATAGTTACCTGTACCAAAACCTAAGGTGGTTAAAGAAATACCACTCTTACGTTTATCCGCCACCATACCTTTTAAAGTACTAAAATCAGTAATACCGACATTAAAATCACCATCGGTTGCGAGTAAAATTCGGTTAATACCATTTTTAACCATCGCTTTTTCAGCTTGTTTATATGCCAATTGAATGGCTTGTTCGCCTGCCGTTGCACCACTGGCTTGTAACTCATTAATCACCGATAAAATCTTATCTTTCTGATTCCCCGCAGTTGGTTCTAAAACAAGTTTTTCACCACTGGCATAGGTAATGATGGTGACTTTATCTTGCGGACGTAATTGTTCAGTGAGTAAGCGTAGCGTTTGTTTCACCAATGGCAATTTATCTGCGGCATCCATACTGCCAGAAACATCAACCAAAAAAACTAGATTGGCAGGTGGCAGTTGTTTGGCCGCTATATCTTTTGCCTGAATACCAATTTTGATCAATTTGGCATTTTTCTTCCACGGCGAATCGACAGTTTCTGTAGTAACTGAAAATGGATGAATACTATTTGGCTGTGGATATTGATAATTAAAATAATTAATCATTTCTTCAATTCGAACTGCATCGACAGGTGGCAAACGCCCATCATTTAATAAACGGCGTGTATTGCTATAACTACCCGTATCGACATCAATACTAAAGGTTGAAACGGCTTGTTCTGCCACCTGATGTACAGGATTCACCTCATTGTTTTGATATTTTTCGGTGTTTTGTTCTAAGCGTGGACGTTCTGGCGCAGGCATCCCCACCATATATGCGGCTGGTGCAACCATTTTACGCATACTATCTGCTGCTGCCCTCTGCATTGCCAAAGGTGCTGGTGCTGCTGTCATTTCCGCCGCGATCATTTGTTGCTGTTTGACTGGATTGCCGCATGCCGCCATCAAAGCACTAAGTAAACTAAGCGTTAATATTTTCGTTGATTGTTGCATTTTTAAATCCCCAAATTTTATTTTGTATTTTCAAATGATTATATGCAAAAAAACAAAGATACATCGTATTCGAATGTATCTTTACTCTTAAAACTACTACAAATTGTGGTGAATCACTAAGCTAAAGCAAAGGTTTTAATCAATCGCATAATTAATGGTGACGACTACACGGGCAATTTTATTGATGGTGGCTTTGTCATACGCCCCACCATAATCACTATCATCATCAGAGCCACTTTCAGGCAAAATATAGAATGCACCTTGGCTTGCTGAACGCATCATCCCAACGTTCACGCCACCCACTTTGGCAAATTCATTGGCACGGTTATGGGCATTTTTGGTGGCATTGGCAATCAAGGACATTTTGATTTCTTCTAAATTCGATACGAGATATTCAGGTTTCTGACTTATTGCAATGCCCTTTTCATCTAACACATATGCATCTTGTGCCGCCTGTTCAATTTTCTTAATATCTCGACTGCTCACAACCAAAGACTGTAGGGCAATATAGCCTTTAAACTCGCGTGTAGTTCGCCCTTCACCATTATCAACTTCTTCATAATAGGATTGGGAACTTTTATTACCACGCTGCATATCCGCCGCTTTAAAACCATGCTCAACAAAGAAAGCCTGTAATTCTTTCATTTGCTGATCAAGTAATTGATAAGCTTCTGGAATCGTGCCTGAAGTGTGGTTAGTTTGTAAGTTGATTTCCCATCGTGCTGAGTCTGCTTGAATAGGTTTCTCTGCTAAACCCTTGACTGTAATTGAATTTTTAGTGCTATTAAACTGTTTAAGCGCATAACCCATCACACCTGCTGAAATAATAAAACCGAGGCTAAGAATCAGTGCAAACACCCATAGGCTTTTATATGTAATTGATTTATTTTCCATTTTTAACATCACTTCTCGTATTTATAACGTTGTTATATTTAATCTAATTCAGTAAGTCAATAGCGCCCTAAAACCCTACTGACGGATAAATCTTTAATGATTATTTTTCATCATTTTCCAAACTTTTATCGCATCACTGGTGGCTTTCACATCATGCACCCGCACAATACTTGCACCCTGTTGAATACTCAATAAATGCCCCATCACGCTGCCTCCTGTACGCTCTTGTGCAGGTACACCATTGAGTGCTTCGCCAATAAAACGCTTACGTGACAAGCCCGACAAAATTGGATAACCCAACTGACTCAATTTCCAAAACGCATTGAGCAATTTGAAATTTTGCTGTGCATTCTTAGCAAAGCCAAAACCGGGATCAATGATGATATTTTGCTGTTGGATTCCCACAGCCATGGCTTGATCGATTCGTTGCTGCAACTCTTTAATCACATCTTCGGTGACATCATTATATTGATCAAGTTGATTCATATTGGTTGGTTCGCCACGCATATGCATCAAAATGACTGGAATATTCAATTCCGCGGCGGTTTCCAAAGCCTGTGGGCGTGTTAAAGCACGGACATCATTCCAAATATGCGCACCCGCTTGAACCGCAGCACGAATCACTTCTGGCTGACTGGTATCAATCGAGATCATCA